>JALUFY010000129.1 GCA_027051995.1 Hyphomicrobiales bacterium | reverse complement strand
TGCGTCCACCAGATCGGTCTTCTCCCAGGAGAAGCCGCCGTCTTCCTCCGGCTGGCGGCCGAAGTGGCCATAGGCGGAGGTGCGGGCATAGATCGGGCGGTTGAGCTGGAGATGCTCGCGGATGCCGCGCGGGCGCAAATCCATGATTTCGGAAAGCGCCTTCTCCAGCGCGGCTTCATCCACCTGGCCGGTTTCATGCAGATCGACATAGAGCGACAGCGGGCGGGCCACGCCGATGGCGTAGGAGAGCTGAATGGTGCAGCGCTCCGCCAGGCCCGCGGCGACCACGTTCTTGGCCAGATAGCGCGCGGCGTAGGCGGCGGAGCGGTCCACCTTGGTGGGATCCTTGCCGGAGAAGGCGCCGCCGCCATGGGGAGCCGCGCCGCCGTAGGTATCGACGATGATCTTGCGCCCGGTGAGGCCGGTGTCGCCATCGGGGCCGCCGATGTGGAACTTGCCCGTCGGGTTGATGTGCCATTCGGTATTGGCGGTGATCCAGCCATCGGGCAGGGTTTCGCGCACATAGGGCTCGACAATGGCGCGCACGTCATCGGAGGAGAGATCCTCGTCCAGATGCTGATGGGAAACGACGATCTGCATGACCTCGACGGGCTTGCCATTCTCGTAGCGCAGGGTGAGCTGGCTCTTGGAATCGGGGCCCAGCTTGGGCTCCGCGCCGGAATGGCGCGCCTTGGCCAGGGTGTGCAGAATGCGGTGGGAATAATAGAGCGGCGCGGGCATGAGATCGGGCGTTTCCGTGCAGGCGTAGCCGAACATGATGCCCTGATCGCCAGCGCCTTCGTCCTTGTTGCCCGCGGCGTCCACGCCCTGGGCGATGTCTGCGGACTGGGCGTGCAGGAGCACCTCGATGTCCACGGTCTTCCAGCTGAAACCTTGCTGATCGTAGCCGATGTCGCGGATGGCCTCGCGGGCCTTTTCGATGATCCTGTCCCTGGTGATGCTTTCGGGCCCGCGCGTTTCGCCGGCGATGACCACGCGGTTGGTGGTGGCCAGGGTTTCGGCGGCGCAACGCACGGCGGCGGCGTCCATGCCGGTGGCGTCGGCCTCGCGGTAGAACATGTCAACGATCTCGTCGGAGATGCGGTCGCAAACCTTGTCCGGATGGCCCTCGGAGACGGATTCGCTGGTGAAAAGATAATTCTGGCGCGGCACGGGTTTCTGGCTCCCCTGGAATGGTGAAAGGATTGTCCGGGGATGCCCGCCAGCCTGTCATGACGGCGGGTATCCGCGAGGACATGGCGAATGTCATAAAGCTTTCTTTATATGTCCGCAAGCCCCTGCAACACGGCGGCCAAGGGACTCCGCTATGCTTTGCGGATTCTAGCGCGCCGGGCCGAAATTCTGGATTCTTCTGCGGATACGTCTTTTGCGCCGGGGTTCGCGCGGCGCGGGGGCGGGAGAGGGGCGCGCGCCGCCGCCGAAGATACTGGTGATGACGCCGATGATGCCTCCGGAAGAGCGCGAACGGGAATTGACGGCCACGCGGTCTTCCTGAAAGACCGGATCGCTCCACTCCTGGCGCTGGTAATCGCCGGGCAGGGGCAGGCCTGGCAGGTTCTTGTGGGCGCGCAGCATGACATCCTTCCAGATGCGCGCGGGCAGCGAGCCGCCGGTGACGCGCCGGGTCGGGGAGTTGTCGTCGTTGCCCAGCCAGACGCCGCCGACGAGCTGGGCCGAATAGCCGATGAACCAGGCGTCGCGGTAGTCTTGGCTGGTGCCGGTCTTGCCGCCGATGTCGCGGCCCTTTATGCGGGCGCGGCGGCCCGTGCCGGAGGTGACGACGGCGCGCATCATGTCGTTCATGGCGCCCAGATCGTAATTATTGATCACCGTGCCCAGTCCGGAGCCCTTGCGCTCGTAGAGCACCTTGCCGTCGCGGGTGGTGACGCGGGTGACGATATAGGGCACCACCGCCTTGCCGCCATTGGCGAAGGGCGCGTAGGCGCTGGTGAGCTCCAGCAGGTTGACCTCCGATGTGCCCAGCGCCAGCGAGGCGACCGGCTCCAGCGGCGAGGAAATGCCCAGCCGGTTGGCGGTGGCCGCGACGTTCTCCGGGCCGACGGCGACGCAGAGCTTGACCGCTACCGTATTGAGCGACAGCGCCAGGGCCTTTCGCAATGTCACGCGGCCGCGATACTTGTGGCCATAATTGGCGGGCTTGTAATCGCCGATGCGCACGGGGCTGTCATCCTCGATCGATTCGGGCGTGTAGCCCTGTTCGATGGCGGTGAGATAGACGAAGGGCTTGAAGGCCGAGCCGGGCTGGCGCCGGGCCTTGACGGCGCGGTTGAACTGGCTGCGCTTGTAGGAGCGGCCGCCGACCATGGCCTTGACCGCGCCTTTCGCATCCATGACCACCATCGCGCCCTGCGAGACGTGGCGCTTTTTGCCTTCCCTGGCGAGGGTGCGGACAATGGCCCTTTCGGCGGCGGTTTGCAGATTGTGATCCAGGGTCGTTTCGACGACTATGGACTTGTTGAACGGGCCGGTCAGATCGGGCAGCTGCTCCAGCACCCAGTCGACGATGTATTGCGTCGAGGGCACATAGGCGGAGGGCCTGATGGTCTGCTTGCCGCGCAGGGCGTCCTTCGCTTCCTTTTCCGTGATGTAGCCCTCGCGCAGCATGGCCTTGAGGACGACGGCGGCGCGGCGCTCGGCGCGGGCGGGATGGCGCAGCGGGTTGTAGCGCGAGGGGCCCTTGAGCATGGCCGCCAGAATGGCCGCCTGGCCCAGGGTGACCTCGCGTGCGGAGCGGCCGAAGAATTTCCGCGCGGCCTTCTCCACGCCCACCGCGCCGGGGCCGAAGTTGACGCGGTTCAGATACAATTGCAGGATTTCATCCTTGGAGTAGCGGCTCTCCAGCCAGATGGCCAGGACGGCCTCCTGAAACTTGCGCCACAGGGTGCGCTCGGGCTTGAGAAACAGATTCTTGGCCAGCTGCTGGGTGAGCGTGGAGCCGCCCTGCACCACGTGGCCGGCGCGCAGATTGCGGATCATGGCGCGGGTCAGGCCGATGGGATCGATGCCGAAATGGTGATAGAAGCGTCTGTCCTCGATGGCGATGACCGCCTGCGGCAGATAGCGCGGCAGTTCGGAGATGCGCGCCTCGTCGCCGAAAAAGGCGCCGCGCTCGGCGATCTTCTGACCATCGGCGGCCACCAGCATGATGCCCGGCTTGCGCGCCGGGATGTGAAACAGGCCCTTGCTGTCCAGCGTGAAGAAGACATAGGCGGTGGCGGCGGCGAAGATGATGGCGCCCCAGACCGCCAGGGTCATGCCCCAGCCCAGAAGACGGAAAATCAACGGCCTCTTGCGGCGGGCGCGGCGTCTTCTGCCCGCGCCGGCGGACTTGCCGCCCCTGTTCGCGCCGGGTTTTGACTGTCTTTTGGCCATGAAACATCCGCAAGTGTGAGAAAGGCGGTTCGCGCCGTCATTCCGCGGGCGGATTCGCACCGGCGGGCGCGGCGGAAACCGTCATGGATTTGCCCGGCAAAGAAGGCGGGATCATGGCTGTCAGCCGTTGTAGCGGCGGAAAACCAGTGTGGCGTTGGTGCCGCCAAATCCGAAGGAATTGGACAGGACGGTATCCAGTTTCACATCATCCTTGCGCGCACGCACGATGGGCATGTCCGCGAAATCCGGATCGAGCTGTTCGATATTGGCCGATTCGCAGATGAAGTTTTCGCGCATCATGAGAATGGAATAGATGGATTCGTGCACCCCGGCGGCGCCCAGCGAATGGCCGGTGAGCGACTTGGTTGCCGATATGGGCGGGACGTCATCGCCGAAGACCTCGCGGATGGCCTCGATCTCCCTGACATCGCCGATGGGCGTGGAAGTGGCATGGGGGTTGATATAGTCGATGGGCGAATCCACCGTTTCAAGCGCCTGCCTCATGCAGCGCACCGCGCCCTCGCCGGAGGGGGCCACCATGTCGTGGCCGTCCGACGTCGCACCATAGCCAATGAGCTCGCAATAAATTTTCGCGCCGCGCGCCTTTGCGTGCTCGAGCTCTTCCAGCACCAGAATGCCGCCGCCGCCCGCGATGACGAAGCCGTCGCGGTTCGCGTCATAGGCGCGCGAGGCCTTGGCGGGCATTTCATTGTATTTGCTCGACATGGCGCCCATGGCGTCGAACAGCACCGACAGCGTCCAGTCCAGCTCTTCTGCGCCGCCGGCGAACATGATGTCCTGCTTGCCCCACTGGATCAATTCCGCCGCGTTTCCGATGCAGTGTGACGAGGTGGAGCAGGCCGAGGAGATGGAATAGCTCAGGCCCCTGATACTGAAATAGGTGGAGAGGATGGCCGAGGCCGTGGAGCTCATGGCCTTGGGCACGACGAAGGGGCCGACGCGGCGCGGGCCCTTTTCGCGCGCGGTATCGGCGGCGGCGACGATGGCGCGGGTGGAGGGGCCGCCCGTGCCGGCGATTAGGCCGGTGCGCTCGTTGCTGATATCCGCCTCCTCGAGCCCGGCATCGGCGATGGCCTGCTGCATGGAGACGTAGGCCCAGCCCGCGCCATCGGCCATGAAGCGCATCTTGCGCCGGTCAATGACATCCTCGGGCCGCAAACGGGGCGCGCCCGCCACCTGGCTGCGGAAGCCGAGCCTGGCGAAATCCTCCGCCCGGGTGATGCCGGATCTGGCCTCTTTCAGCGATTGCGCCACTTGGCTTGCATTGTCCCCTATGCTGGAGACGATGCCCAGTCCTGTCACCACAACACGTCTCATGAAATCCGCGCGCCTCCCGGGTTGCAATTCTCAAGCGTTCTTCATGGGCATTATACCAGATGGAGCCGGTCAGGCCATGTCGTCGGGATGGAACAGGCCGACACGCAAATCCTTCGCCGTATAGATGAGCCTGCCGTCGCATTTCAGTTCGGCGTCGGCGATGCCCATGTTGAGGCGGCGCAGAATGACGCGCTTGGGATAAACGGCGTATTCCACCAGTTTCGCGGTAGGCAAAACCTGACCGGTGAATTTGACCTCGCCGGATCCCAGAGCGCGGCCACGGCCCGGCGCGCCAAGCCAGCCGAGATAAAAGCCCAGCATCTGCCACATGGCGTCCAGCCCCAGGCAGCCGGGCATGACCGGGTCTTCATTGAAATGACAGGCGAAGAACCACAGATCGGGGTTGATGTCCAGCTCGGCGCGGATCTCGCCTTTTCCATGGGGGCCGCCCTGATCCGTGATGTTTGTGATGCGGTCGAACATCAGCATGGGCGGCAGCGGCAGCTGGGCGTTGCCCGGCCCGAAAAGTTCGCCGCGCCCGCAGGCCAGAAGGTCTTCATAGGTATAGCTTGATTGGCGTTCTGTCATGTCATGTCCAGGATTGCGTGCCCGTGTCCGCGGCGGACTTTTGCAGATCGCGGGGCGATAGACAAGAGGATATGGCGGGGCGGAAAAAACGCGCCGGGCGGAACCCGGCGCGCATGATTTTTACAACGATGGAGAAATGGCCTCCCATTGGCCGCTAGTCGGCCTTTTCCTTCGGCTTGTCCGCAGGCTTGCCGGCGGATTTGTCCCGCGGTTTCGTTTCTGCCTTCTTCTCCTTCGCGGGCGCCTTCGCCACCTTCTTCTTCACCATGGCGGAGATATCCTCGCCATGCAGGAACTTGATGGCCGCCTGAAGCTGGGTGTCCTTGGACTTGTCGCGGGGGACATAGGCGGAGGAGCCGGATTCCTCCTTCTTGATCTGGTTGTTCTTCAGATGGCCGCGCAGGGAGGCCTCGCCGCGCGTGCGCAGCTGATCGGCCTTGTCCTTGAGCTTGTCGGGCAGCTCCTCCTCGATGATGTAATCGGGCATGATGCCCTTGGCCTGAATGGAGCGGCCCGAAGGCGTGTAGTAACGCGCCGTGGTCAGGCGGATGGCGCCGCCGCGCGCGCCGAGCGGGATGATGGTCTGCACCGAGCCCTTGCCGAAGGAGCGGGTGCCGATGAGGATGGCGCGCTTGTGATCCTGAAGCGCGCCGGAGACGATCTCTGAGGCCGAGGCGGAACCGCCGTTGATCAGCACGACGACGGGCTTGCCGCCCGCCGCGTCTCCGGGGCGGGCGTTGAAGCGCTGCGATTCGGAGGGGTTGCGGCCGCGTGTTGAGACCACCTCGCCATGATCCAGGAAGGTGCTGGAGACCGAAATGGCCTGATCGAGCAGGCCGCCGGGGTTGTTGCGCAGGTCGATGATGTAGCCCTTGACCTTGTCTCCGAGCTTCTTCTTGATGTCCTTGAGCGCCTTGTCGAGGCCCGGCTGGGTCTGTTCGTTGAAGGAGGTGATGCGGATATAGCCGATATCGCCGCCCTGGATGGAATGCTTGACGGAGCGGATGCGGATGACGTCGCGGATGATCTTGACGTCGAAGGGATCCTTGACGCCCTTGCGCAGGATGGTGACGACGATGGGCTCGCCCACCTTGCCGCGCATTTTCTCCACCGCCTGATTGAGAGTCAGGCCGCGCACGCGCTCGCCATCGATCTTGATGATCAGGTCACCGGCCTGGATGCCGGCCTTGGCGGCGGGGGTGTCGTCGATGGGCGAGACCACCTTGACGACGCCCTTGTCCATGGTGACCTCGATGCCGAGGCCGCCGAACTCGCCGCGCGTCTGCACCTGCATGTTCTTGAAGTTCTTCGGGTTCATGTAGCTCGAATGCGGATCGAGCGAGGAGAGCATGCCGTTGATGGCGGCCTCGATGAGCTTTTCCTCGTCGGGCTTGACGACATAATCGCTGCGCACCCTGTCGAAGACATCGCCGAAGAGATCGAGCTGCCTGTAGACTTTCATGTTGCCGCTGTCGCCGCCGCCCGCCGTGGCCACGTCGATGGCGTGCCAGAGCCCGGCGCTCATGACAGCGCCAAGGGCAATCAGGGAGAGGGATTTCGCGAAATTCGCCAGTTTCATTTCTTGCGCGCCTCCTGACGGGTGACAGGCCACCAGAGGGTGGCGTTTACGGGCCGTCCGTGTTTTCTCAGTTCCATATACAGGATGGGATTGTCCCGCGCCACCCCGGCGGACGGCACGGTCGCGGGAGCGGGGGACGACCCCATTTCCCCAAGGGGCTCGCCGGCGCGGACGAACTGTCCAGCCAGCACGGATGTCCTGCCCAGTCCGGCAAGCAATATACGATACCCCTGCCCCGCGTTGAGAATTAAAAGTTGTCCATAGGAGCGGAATTTCCGCGCCATCTCCACGCGGCCATCGGCGGGGGCGATGACGGAGGCTCCGGGACGCGTTTGCACATAGATGCCGCGCGAGCGCGAATCAAGGGCGGATTTTTCGCCATAGCGCAGGATCGCGCGCCCCTGCGCGGGCCAGGGCAGGCGGCCCTTGAGCGTGGTGATGGCGACGCGCGGCTTCTGGTTGACGCGGGGAGGAGAGGGAGGAATCTCCGGCTTTGGCTTGCCTGCC
Organism: Hyphomicrobiales bacterium; assembly: GCA_027051995.1. GTDB lineage: Bacteria > Pseudomonadota > Alphaproteobacteria > Rhizobiales > Aestuariivirgaceae > Thermopetrobacter. Next base: position 8,075 of record JALUFY010000129.1, on the reverse strand, counting down.
TCTCTCGCGGCCTTTTCGGCTTCGGCGCGGCGGCGGGCCTCCTCCCTCAGGCGGGCGGCCTCGGCCTGCCGGCGGCGCTTTTCCTCGCGGCGCAGGGCGGAGATCAGCTCGTTGAGATTGCGCGCCTTGCCGGTCAGGGCGCGCAGGCGGCGGTTTTCCTCTTCCAGGCGGGCGCTGGTCTGGCGCAGAAGCTGGCGCTTGCGGGCCAGAAGCTGTTCGATCTGGCCGCCGGTCTTTTCCAGATGCGCCAGATTGCGGTGTTTTTCCTCCTGGCTTTCGATCAGCTGGCGGCGCACGGCGGCCAGGCGGCGCAGATTACTCAGAAGGCGGGCCACGCGCCTTTCCACATGGGGCACGGCGTCGGACAAAAGCATGGCGCCGCGCACGGCGGCCAGAACGTCATGAGGGCGGGTGACGAAGGGCGGCGGCGGATCGCGGCGCAGCTTCTGAAGGCCGGCGAGAAGCTCGGCGATGGCGGCGCGGCGGGCGGCCAGCAGCTTGTTGAGCTTCGTTTCCTCCTGTTCGAGACCGGCGATTTTTTTCTCGTTGCGGGCAATCAGGGCCTCGATCGCCTGCCTTTTGGCCGCAAGGGCGACGAGGCGGGCGGAAATGTCCTCCGCCTCGGCGCGCAGGGCCCGCCTTTCTTCCTCCAGGGACTCCCTGCGGCGGCTGGACTGGCCGATCTTCTGGCGCACATCCTCAAGCTCGCGCTGCTTGGCGGCGCGCACATCCGGCGTCTGCCCGGCGCGAAGCGGCGGCGCGGCCAGACAGATCAGCGCCAGCAGGCAGGCGGAGGCGGACAATGCGCGCCAGTGATTCGTTTTTCCTCTCATGGCGGACACTGTGCTCATGCCAGCCCCAGATGCACAAGAGCCGCGCGCAGGCGGGCGGGCGCGCCGGGGCGGGCCGGATCGATGCGCGCCAGCGGCAGGGACAGGCCCAGAAGCGCGTATGACTCAGGCTCGGGCAGACGTTCTATTTCGCGCCAAGGCGCGAGCATGACCACCATGCGCAGGCGCGTGGCGGGCAGATGTTTCACGTGAACGATGCCCAGACCGCGCACCTCCAGCAATCCGGCCAGTTCTTCCGGCGGGGATGCGTGCAGGGCCTTCCCTTCGCGGCGGATGGCCACCTGATCATCGGCCACGAGGCGCGCCTTGAGCAGCGGGCCGCCCAGGGCGTGGCCGGGGGTGTCGATCAGCTCCAGGGCCAGGGCGGACTTGCCCGATCCGGGCGGGCCGAGAACAAGGACACCGGCGGAGCCGACTTGCAGGCAGGCGCCGTGAATGGTCTGGCGCGGGCGGGATGCGGTCATGCGCCCCTGGCCTCGCGGGCGTTGCGGTTGCGGGCGTTGCGGCGGCGGGCTGGCAGACGCACCACGAAGCGCGCGCCAAGGATGGTCTTTTCGCCCGTTCGCGGATCCTCGCCATATTGGTTGCCGGCCCATATGCGGCCGCCGTGGGCCTCGACGATCTGGCGGGAAATGGACAGGCCGAGGCCGGAGTTCTTGCCGAAATATTGCGCCGGGCGGTCGGTGTAGAAGCGCTTGAAAATGCGCTCCAGATTGTTTTCGCTTATGCCGGGGCCCTGGTCGGTGACGGTGAACTCCACCTCATCGCCAACGCGGCGCAGATCGACGCGCACCACGCCGCCGGGCGGTGAGAAGGAGCGGGCGTTGGAGAGCAGGTTTTGCACCACCTGCGCCAGGCGCGTGTCATGGCCCATGACAACAAATGCGTCATCGCCGCGCGCGGCGTCGCGGTGGATATGCAATCCGGTTCGGGCGTCTTCCTCGCGGGCGGTTTCGTTGGCCAGGGACACCAGCGTGTCCAGCAGGCGGGCCACATCGACCGGCCCGGCCTGGGAGCGGGCCAGCTCGGCGTCCAGCCGCGAGGCGCTGGAAATGTCGGAAATCAGCCGGTCAAGGCGCTTGACGTCATCGGTGACGATCTCCACCAGCCTTTCGCGCTGCGCCTTGGTGCGCGCCACGCGCAACGTCTCGACCGCCGAGCGCAGGGAGGTGAGCGGGTTTTTCAGCTCATGGGCCACATCGGCGGCGAAAGCCTCGATGGCGTCGATGCGGTCATAGAGCGCGCCGGTCATGTCGCGCAGGGCGCCGGAGAGATGGCCGATCTCGTCCTCGCGGCGGGTGAAATCGGGAATCTCCGTGCGGTTGTCCACGCCGCGGCGCACCTTTTCGGCGGCGGCGGCCAGGCGGCGGATGGGCTCGGCGATCTGGCTGGCCAGGGACACCGAGAGCAGCACGGCGACGAGCCCGGCCACCAGGAACATGAAGAAGACGATGCGGCGCTCGGAGCGCAGCACCTTGTCGATCTCGCCGCCGTGGGTGGAGAGCACCAGCGCGCCGAGCACCGCCTTGTAGCGCTGAATGGGCACGGCCACGGTGACGATGATCTCGCCTTTCCTGTTGACCCGCACCACGGAAACGGATGCGCCGCTGAGGGCGGCGGTGACCTCCGGGAATTCGCGGCCGTTCTCCAGCCCGTATTCCTTCTGCAACGGGTAATGGTTGGAGAAGAGCCATTTGTTCAGCCGGTTCCACAGGCGGGTGAAGAAGCCTTCCTCCGGCTGGTTGATGGGCGGAAGATCAAGGCGCAGGATGCCGCCATAGCCATAGAGGTGACGCGAATCCACCGAGAGCACGCCGTCGCGGTCATAGATGCGGGCGGTCGCGCCGGTGGACTTGACCAGGCGGCGCAGCACGGGGCCGGCGCGCTCCGGGCGGATGAGGAAGTCCAGACGGGAGAAATTGTCCAGGCTGGAGGCCTTTTCGTCCGTCTGCTCCATGAGCTTGTCGGGATCGATGGTGATCTCGCCGGTGTCGATGCTGGCCGAGGAGGCCACGGCGGCGGCCATGATGCGGGCCTGGGTCATCAGCGACTGGACGCGGGCGTCGATGAGGCTTTCGCGCGACTGGTTGAAATAGAGAATGCCGCCGACGAGGATGATCAGGCCGGCCAGATTGATCAGGATGATGCGCGCCAGCAGGGAGGTGGGACGCAATCTGCGCAGCCAGTGCAGGGGGCCGCGCGTTATGACCTGTTCCGCCTTTTCCGGTGTTTCGCCGCTGGCGGAAGCATCGGGCGCGGCGCGGGACGGGCCGGCCGCCTCGCCGCCGTCTTCATCCCTGTCCCTTCCGGCGGGCGCGCCGGGGGGTATTTTCGCTCCCATGTCCATCGGCGGATGCTATCCTTCATCTTCCGGGTTATTCCTCCCGGAAGCGGTATCCTACACCATAAAGTGTTTCGATGGCGTTGAAGTCCGGATCGACGCTCTTGAACTTCTTGCGCAGGCGCTTGATGTGGGAATCGATGGTGCGGTCATCCACATAGACCTGATCATCATAGGCGGCGTCCATGAGCGCGTCGCGTGACTTGACGATGCCGGGGCGCTGGGCCAAGGCCTGAAGGATGAGAAACTCCGTCACCGTCAGGGTCACGGGATGGCCATCCCATGAGCAGGCGTGGCGGTCGGCGTCCATGACCAGCTTGCCGCGCTCGATGACGCGCGAGGCGTCCTGTTCCTCCGCGCCCTGGGCGGGGGCCTGGGCGCGGCGCAGGATGGCCTTGACGCGCTCCACCAGCAGGCGCTGGGAGAAGGGTTTGCGGATGTAGTCGTCGGCGCCCATCTTGAGGCCGAATAGCTCGTCGATCTCGTCATCCTTCGAGGTGAGGAAAATGACCGGCAGGTTGGAGGTCTGGCGCAGGCGGCGGAGAAGCTCCATGCCGTCCATGCGCGGCATCTTGATGTCGAAAATGGCGATGTCCGGCGGCGTCTCGCGCAGGCCCTGAAGGGCGGCGACGCCATCGGTGTAGGTATTGGTGCGGTAGCCTTCCGCCTCCAGCGCCATGGATACGGAGGTCAGGATGTTGCGGTCATCGTCAACCAGGGCGATTGTCGGCATTTTCTTGCTCATTTTCTGCTGATCCTTCTGGCGCTCTAGACCCTGAACCGGGGCAAAATATGGCGGAACGTGATTTGGCGCATGGCGAATGCTCCGCTCCCGAAGGATCCGGGCGGAGGCATGACATGCACAATAACACATGGCGGCCCCAGGCCGCGCAATCAAGAGGCGCGGGGACGGGCGCGTCATCATTCGCCGGTTTATGGCGCACGGTGGCTGAATGGCCGATGAACGGCGCAAGGGCCGGTTTCACGCAAGGGGGGCCTTGGGCCATGCAGCCGCATGGGCATCAGGAGTGTCTAAAGAATATAGCGTGACAAATCCCGGTCGCGGGCCAGACCGCCGAGTTTGTCCTCGACGAAGGCGGCGTCCACGGTGATCGTCACGCCGGCGCATTCCGGCGCGGTGAAGCTCACCTCCTCCAGCACCTTTTCCATGACCGTCTGCAAGCGCCGCGCGCCGATGTTCTCCACCGATTCGTTGATCCCGGCGGAGAGCTCGGCGATGCGCTCCATGCCATCTTCCGTGAACTCCAGGGTGACGCCCTCGGCAGCCATGAGGGCCGTATACTGCCTGACCAGCGAGGCTTCCGGCTCGGTGAGAATGCGGCGGAAATCCTCCGCCGAGAGGGCGGAGAGCTCGACACGGATGGGCAGGCGGCCCTGAAGCTCCGGCAGAAGGTCGGACGGGCGGGCGACATGAAAGGCGCCGGAGGCGATGAACAGGATGTGATCGGTTTTCACCGGGCCGTGGCGGGTGCTCACCGTCGTGCCCTCGATAAGCGGCAACAGGTCGCGCTGCACGCCCTCGCGGGAGACATCGCCGCCGCGCGATCCAGCCTCGGCGCGGGCGCAGATCTTGTCGATCTCGTCGAGAAAGACGATGCCGGAGTTCTCCACCACGGAGCGGGCCTCGGTGACGATCCTTTCCTCGTCGAGCAGCTTGTCGCTTTCCTCGGCCATGAGCAGATCGTGGGATTCGGCCACCTTCATCCTGCGGCGCTTCATGCGCGGGGCGAAGGCCTTGCCCAGCAGATCGGTGATGTTGATCATGCTCATGCCGCCGCCGCCGGGCATGCCGGGGATGTCCATGGCGGGCATGGCCGGGGCGGCATCGGCGACTTCCAGCTCTATCTCCCTGTCGTCCAGCTCACCGGCGCGCAGTTTTTTCATGAAGCTTTCGCGCGTCGCGGACGAGGCGTTCTTGCCCACCAGGGCGTCCAGCACGCGCTGCTCGGCGTTGGCGCGGGCCTGTTCGCGCACCTCCTTGCGCAGTCTTTCGCGCGTCAGGGCGATGCCGGTCTCCATGAGATCGCGGATGATCTGCTCCACGTCGCGGCCCACGTAGCCCACCTCGGTGAAGCGGGTGGCCTCGACTTTCAGAAAAGGCGCGCCGGCCAGGGCGGCCAGACGGCGGGCGATCTCGGTCTTGCCGACGCCGGTGGGGCCGATCATGAGGATGTTCTTGGGCATGACCTCCTCGCGCAGCGGGCTTTTCAGCTGCTTGCGCCGCCAGCGGTTGCGCAGGGCGATGGCGACAGCCTTTTTGGCTTCGTCCTGGCCGATGATGTGCCTGTCGAGACGGGCGACGATTTCGCGGGGGGTCAGTTCGGTCATGCGCGGATCACCTTGTGGCAAAAGTCCGGATTACGCAGGCGGATTGGTCGCACAGTCCCCGGCCGCATGCAAGTGGATGAAGCCGGGCGAATATAAAGATGGCTTTATATGTTTCTTGCCGCTGGTCCGGTAAGCTGTTATAGAGCCGCCGAAAGACCACGATCAACAGGACGGACATCAATGAGCAATACCGATTACATCGTCGCCGACATCGGGCTGGCGGACTGGGGACGCAAGGAAATCGAAATGGCCGAGGTGGAGATGCCCGGCCTGATGGCCACGCGCGAGGAATACGGCCCGAGCCAGCCGCTGAAAGGGGCGCGCATCGCGGGATCCCTGCACATGACCATCCAGACGGCGGTGTTGATAGAGACGCTCACCGCGCTGGGCGCGGAGGTGCGCTGGGCCTCGTGCAACATTTTCTCCACTCAGGATCACGCGGCGGCGGCCATCGCGGCCTCGGGCGTGCCGGTGTTCGCCGTCAAGGGCGAGACGCTTGAGGAATACTGGGAATACGCCGACAGGATCTTCGACTGGGGCGATGGCGAAACCGCCAACATGATCCTCGATGACGGCGGCGACGCCACGCTGCTGGTGCGGCTGGGCTCGGACGCGGAAAAGGATCCCTCCATTCTCGACAATCCCGCCAACGAGGAAGAAGAGGCTCTCTTCGCCGTCATCAGGAAGCGGCTGGAGAAGAACCCGGGCTGGTATTCGAAGGTGAAGGCCAATATCCGCGGCGTGACCGAAGAAACGACCACTGGCGTGCACCGGCTCTACGAGCTGGAGAAGCAGGGCAAGCTGCCCTTCCCGGCCTTCAACGTGAACGATTCGGTGACGAAATCAAAGTTCGACAACAAGTATGGCTGCCGCGAATCTCTGGTGGACGCCATCCGGCGCGGCACCGACGTGATGATGGCCGGCAAGGTGGCCATCGTCTGCGGCTATGGTGACGTGGGCAAGGGCTCGGCGCAGTCGCTGGCCGGCGCGGGCTGCCGCGTCATGGTCACCGAGGCCGATCCCATCTGCGCCCTTCAGGCCTCCATGGACGGCTTCGAGGTGGTCACCCTGGATGACGACATCCACCGCGCCGACATCGTGGTCACGGCGACGGGCAACAGGGACATCGTCACCCTGGAGCACATGCGCAAGATGAAGGACTGGGCCATCCTGTGCAACATCGGCCATTTCGACAATGAAATCGATGTGGCCTCCCTGCGCAACATGAAGTGGATCAACGTCAAGCCGCAGGTGGATCAGGTGGTCTTTCCCGATGGCAAGCGCATCATTCTGCTCTCGGAGGGGCGTCTGGTGAACCTGGGTAACGCCACGGGGCATCCGAGCTTCGTCATGTCGGCGTCCTTCACCAACCAGACGCTGGCGCAGATCGAGCTGTGGACGAAGGGCGATAAGTATGACAACAAGGTCTATGTGCTGCCGAAGATTCTCGACGAGAAGGTGGCGCGGCTGCATCTGCCGAAGCTGGGCGCGAAGCTGACGAAGCTGACGCCGGAGCAGGCGGCCTATATCGGTGTTTCCGTGGACGGCCCCTACAAGCCGGAGCATTACCGCTACTAGGGCCTGGTCATACCGGCATGACTTCGAGTCACACCCGGAACGAAAAGAAGAAAGCCGCGCGGAATGCGCGGCTTTTTTCATGTTGATTCGTGTCCGTTCCGGTTAGCGCCGCCCTGCCTGCTCCAGCAGCGCCTTGTGAATGCGCTCCACCTGACGGCGGTTTTCCTCCAGCGGGCCGGATGCGTCGATAATGAAATCCGCGCGGGCGCGCTTTTCGGCGTCCGGCATCTGGCGGGCCTCCACAAGGCGCAGCTTGTCTTTTGTCATGCCCGGGCGCTGCAATGCTCGGGCGTGGCGGATGACGCGCGGCGCGGAGACGACGATGATCCTGTCCATGCTTTCATCCCCGCCGGTCTCGAACAGCAGCGGAATATCGAGGATGACATAAGGCGCGGCCGTTCTTTGCGCCGTGGCGAGAAATTCCTTGCGCATGTTTTGCACCATCGGGTGGACGATGGCCTCAAGCGTGGCCAGTTTTTCCGGATGGGCGGCGATCTCGCGGGAAAGGGCCGCGCGATCCACGCCGCCTTCGGGGGCGCGGGCGGCGGGAAACAGTTTGATGACCCGGCCCGCCGCCCCGCCGCCGGGCGCATAAAGGGCATGCACGGCGGTGTCTGCGTCGAACACCGGCGCGCCCAGCCGGGCGAAATTGCGCGCGGCCTCGCTCTTGCCCGCGGCGATGGAGCCTGTCAGGGCAACCTTGAGCATGTCATGCGCCCTCCAGATCCCTTTCGATCAACTCGCGCAAATCCCCGGTGACCTCGGGGCGCGGGCCGAACCATTTCTCGAAACCGGGCGCGGCCTGATGCAGCAGCATGCCCAGGCCGTCCACCGTTTTCAGCCCGCGCCGGGCGGCGGCGCGCAGCAAATCCGTTTGCAATGGCGCATAGACGATATCGGCGACGATGGCGTGGGCCGGCAATGCCCCCAGGGGCGCGGACAGGGGCGGCTGGCCG
>JALUFY010000128.1 GCA_027051995.1 Hyphomicrobiales bacterium | reverse complement strand
CTTCTCCTTCACCTTTCACGCCAACCTCACCGATATGCCCACCTGGATCCCCGCCTTCGCGGGGATGACGGGAGGAGCGGTTTTCAACTCATTCTCCTTTACCTTCGTCGTTCCCGCGAAGGCGGGAACCCAAGTGTGAATCTCCAACAGGCTCTGTCCCTTGTGGCCGTGTCCAGAAATATCCGCTTCTCCTTCACCTTTCACGCCAACCCCCGCCGATATGCCCACCTGGATCCCCGCCTTCGCGGGGATGACGGGAGGAGCGGGGTTCTAGCCCACGGAACCTTCCAGCGAGATGTTGATGAGCCTTTGCGTTTCGGCCATGAATTCCATGGGCAGTTTCTGGATGACGTCGCGCACGAAGCCATTGACGATGAGGGCCACGGCCTCTTCCTCCGGGATGCCGCGCGCCTGGCAGTAGAAGAGCTGATCCTCGGCGATCTTCGATGTCGTGGCCTCGTGCTCCACCCTGGCGCGGGGCGTCTTGGCGGTGATGTAGGGCACGGTGTGCGCCCCGCATTTGCCGCCAATGAGCAGGCTGTCGCACTGGGTGTAGTTGCGCGCGCCGTGCGCCTTGCGGCCCACCGAGACCAGGCCGCGATAGGTGTTCTGCGAGCGGCCCGCCGAGATGCCCTTGGAGATGATGCGGCTGGTGGTGTTCTTTCCGAGATGGATCATCTTGGTGCCGGAATCCACCTGCTGGAAGCCGTTGGAGATGGCGATGGAGTAGAACTCGCCGGAGGAGCCGTCGCCCTTGAGAACGCAGGAGGGATACTTCCATGTGATGGCCGAGCCGGTCTCCACCTGCGTCCAGCTCACCTTGGAATTGCGGCCCCGGCAATCGGCGCGCTTGGTGACGAAATTGTAGACGCCGCCTTTGCCTTGCGCATCGCCCGGATACCAGTTCTGGACGGTGGAATACTTGATCTCGCCCTCGTCCAGAACGATCAGCTCCACCACCGCCGCATGCAGCTGGTTTTCGTCGCGCATCGGCGCGGTGCAGCCTTCCAGATAGCTCACGTATGCGCCCTCGTCGGCGATGATAAGGGTGCGCTCGAACTGGCCGGTCTGCTTCTCGTTGATGCGGAAATAGGTGGACAGCTCCATGGGGCAGCGCACGCCCTTCGGGATATAGACGAAGGAGCCATCGGTGAAGACGGCGGAATTGAGCGCGGCATAGAAATTGTCGCCCGGCGGCACGACGGAGCCGAGATATTTCCTGACCAGATCGGGATAATCGCGGATGGCCTCCGAGATGGGGCAGAAGATGACGCCCGCCCTGGCCAGCTCCTCGCGGAAGGTGGTGACGACCGAAACCGAGTCGAAGACCGCGTCCACGGCCACCTTGGACGCGCCCTCGACGCCGGCCAGAACCTCCTGCTCCTTGAGCGGAATGCCGAGTTTCTCGTAGGTTTTGAGAATTTCCGGATCCAGCTCGTCGAGGCTCTTGATGGCCTGCTTCTTCGGCGCGGCGTAATAATAGAGATCCTGAAAGTCCACGGGCGGATAATGCACCCTGGCCCATTTCGGCTCTTCCATCTTCAGCCACTTGCGATAGGCCTCGAGCCGCCACTGGAGCATCCAGTCCGGTTCGTTCTTCTTCTTCGAGATGAAGCGGATGATGTCCTCGTTCAGGCCCTTGGGGGCCTTGTCCATCTCGACATCGGTCTCGAAGCCGTATTTGTATTTTTCGCCAAGCTCCTCGACGGTCTTGACCGTGTTTTCGTCTGCCATGTGCTGTGTTCCGTCATGCGGCGTTCAGGCGCGCCAGCTGGCGGCCAAAACTGTTCAGAAAGCGTTCGATGTCGTCATGCGTGTTCGCCGGCCCCAGGGAGACGCGCAGGGCGCGGCGGGCCAGATCGCCATTCACGCCCATGCCCTTCAGGGCGCGCGAAACCTCCGCCTTGCCCGAATGACAGGCGGAACCGGCGGAGAGCGCCACGCCGTCCAGATCGAAGGCCATGAGGGCCGTTTGCGCATCCATGACCGGATGGGCGAAGAAGGTGGTGTTGGCAAGGCGCGGCGCGGCTTCGGAGAAGATCACGGCATCGGGCGCGCGCTCTTTCAATCCTGATTCAAGTTTGGCGCGCAAGGCGCTGATATGCGATTCCTTTTCCGCCCTGCCTTCAAGCGCGGATTCCAGGGCCGCGGCCATTCCGGCGATGCCCGCGACGTTTTCCGTTCCGGCGCGGCGCTTGCGCTCCTGGCCGCCGCCGGTGATCAGCGGCTCAAGGCCTGCGCCCTCGCGGATGACAAGCGCGCCCGCGCCCTGCGGGCCGCCGAACTTGTGGGCGGATATGGCCAGCATGTCCACCTCCAGAGCGGCGAAATCCACATCGGCCTTGCCCGCGCCCTGAATGGCGTCGCACAGGATGAGCGCGCCATGTTCATGGGCGATGCGGGCGGCCTCGCGCACCGGCTGAAGAACGCCGGTTTCGTTGCTGGCGAACATGACGCAGACCAGCGCCCTGCCCTTGCCGCCGCGCAGATGGCGCTCCAGGTCGGCCAGATTGATGACGCCGTTTTTATCCACCTCGAGGAAGGTGACGGGTTTGCCGGTGATCTTGGCCGGCTTGACAACGGCCGGATGCTCCATGAAGGAGACGATGAAGCGCTCCACCGGCGCGCCCCTGACGGCCATGTTGTCCGCTTCCGTTCCGGAGCCGGTGAAGACGATTTCCTCCGCCCGGCAGTTCAGCGCGGCGGCCATGCGTCCGCGCGCATCCTCGATGACGGCGCGCGCCTTCTGGCCAAAGACGTGCGCCGAGGACGGGTTGAGCGCGCCCAGCGCCCAGACCTCCAGCATGGCCTCGCGCGCCGCGCCGCACAGGGGCGTATCGGCGTTCCAGTCCATGTATGCGCCAGGAATGGTCATCGGTTTGATACTTTTCCGGTTACTCACTGTTCGGGCCGGGCCGGGATCAGCCGCGCAACACCTTCATCGGCTGGGCCTTGGCGCGGCGCACTTCCGCCGCGAGCGCCAGATTGCGTCTTTCCACCACGTCGCCCAGGGTGACGGCGGAGAGAAACCCGGCGATCTGGCGGCGCAGGGCCGACCACAGATCATGGGTGACGCAGGCCTCGCCGTCCTGACAGCCTTCCACGGCGTCGCCATCGGCGCAACGGGTGACCATGAAAGGCTCGTCGGCGGCGCCGATGACGTCAATGATCATGATCTCGTCGGGATCGCGCGCCAGACGGTAGCCGCCGCCGGGGCCGCGCGTCGATTCCACAAGGCCGGCGCGGCGCAGCTTGGCGAAAAGCTGTTCGAGGTATTCCTGCGAGATGTTCTGGCTGGCGGCGATTTCGGCCAGCGACACGGGCTTGTCCGTCTTGCGCAGAGCGATCTCGGCCATGGCCATGACGGCGTAACGGCCCTTTGTCGAGAGTTTCATTTGCTGATCCCGCCTTTCATCGCCACCCATCCGCGTCCCGCATGCGCGCCCCCGGCGGCGAACCTTGCCATCGGGGGGCGAAACGGTCTATGTATCCATGAGCACCGGACATCGCGCGCCGCGCTGTTGTGTTGAGGGAGATATAAAATACCCGACCTGCCAAGTCAACTATTTTGAATCCGTGATACAGAATATTCCCGGAAGGCCCGCTCCGCCCGGCGCGGGAGCCGGTTTTTGGCTTGATGGGCAAGCCCCCCTTTATTACATCAATGAACAGGATCATTCGCGCATAACTCCACGCGCGGCAAGCAGGACAACAAGGATAACGCCAACCCATGCCCGAGGTGATTTTCAATGGCCCGGCGGGGCGTCTGGAAGGACGCTACCATCAGGCCGAGGAGCCCAATGCGCCGATCGCGCTGATTCTGCATCCCCATCCGCAATTCGGCGGCACCATGAACAACCCGGTGGTGCATTCGCTTTATTACATGTTCGCCCAGCGGGGTTTCTCGGTTCTGCGTTTCAACTTCCGCAGCGTCGGGCGCTCGCAGGGGCTGTTCGACAATGGCGCGGGCGAGCTGGCCGACGCCGCCGCCGCCCTTGACTGGATGCAGACCCTGACGAAGGAAGCCCGCAGCTGCTGGCTGGCGGGGGTGTCCTTCGGCTCGTGGATCTCCATGCAGCTGCTGATGCGCCGCCCTGAAGTGCAGGGCTTCATGACCATCGCGCCGCTGGCCAGGCACTATGACTTCTCCTTCCTGGCCCCCTGCCCCACATCGGGGCTGATCGTCAATGGCGAAAAGGACAAGGTGACCACGCCCGATGTGGTGGAGGCCCTGGTGAAAAAGCTCAAGACGCAAAAGGGCATCACCATCGAGCATGTGGTCATGCCGGACACCAACCATTTCTTCCAGGGCAAGACGGACGAGCTGACGGCCATCTGCGCCAGCTATCTTGACCGCCGCATGAAGGAAATGGGCCACGCCTGAGGCGGAAGGCCAATCAAGGCGGGAGCGCCGATCATGACCGCCGCGACACTCACGCCGGGGCCGCGCAACCTGATCACCGATGTGCCGGGGCTGCGCGCGGGCAACGCCCATGACGAAAAGGCGCGCACCGGCGTCAGCGTCATCCTGCCCGATGCGCCCGCCGCCGCCGGGGCGAGCATTCGCGGCGGCGCGCCGGGCACGCGCGAGACGGAGGCGCTTGATCCGGCCTGCCTCGTGCAGGGCGTCCACGGCATCGTGCTGACCGGCGGTTCGGTCTTCGG
>JALUFY010000127.1 GCA_027051995.1 Hyphomicrobiales bacterium | reverse complement strand
CCCATGAGCAGGGTGACGTATGTCCAGGGCATGCGGGTGATCAGGCCGCCCAGCCTGTCCAGATCGGAGGTGCCCGTGCGGTGGATGACCGCCGTGACGGCCAGGAACAGGGCCATCTGGTAGGTGGCGTAGTTGAATACGTGCATCAGGCCGCCGCCCGCGCCAAGGCCGGTGCCGGCGAGCAGGCCGAGCAGCATGTAGCCGCCCTGGCCGATGCCGTGCCAGGTGAGCAGATAGCGCGCGTCCGTCTGCATGAGGGCGATAAAGGTGGGGATGACCATGGTGAAAGCGGCGATCCACATGAGAAGCGTCTTCGCGCTCACGTGAACGAGCGGCAGGCTCAGCCCGCCCAGGGTTTTCAGGCCGATCACCTTGATCAGCACCAGCACCAGGGCGAAGAGCCCCATGCGCGCCGAGACGGCGTTGAGAAAGGCCGAGGACGCGCCGGGCGTCTCGGAATAGGCCGGGGCCTGCCACAGGTGGAAGGGCACGATGGCCATCTTGACGCCAAGGCCGGCGGCGAAAAGGGTGAAAAGCAGCCACAGGACGCCGCTGGAGAGGGAGGGAACGGCCTTGGCGAAAGCGCCGAAAGCGAAGCTTCCGGTGATGGAATGAACGATCATGATGCCGGCGAAAACGGCCATCGCGCCGGCCAGGGCGTAGATCATGTAGCGGAAGGCGGCGGGCGTGGCCGGGCCGCCCTTCTGCGCCATCATGGCGAAGGCCGCCCAGCTGACCAGCTCCCAGCCGATGAAGAGGCTGAGCAGATCGCCGGAATTGACCAGCAGGATCATGGCCAGCACGTTGAGGGCCAGCAGGATGTGCTGCCTTTTCATGCGCCTTTGCGCCCGGCCCCATTCGCCCGCCGCATACCAGCTGGCGAAGAAGGCGGAGCCCGCGGTGAGCATGGTGAAGAACCAGCCCAGGCCATCCATGCGCCAGGCCAGTTTCTGGCCGAGGATGGTGAAGCTCAGCGCGGAGGGAATGGTCTGGCCCGCGCTGACGCGCGCGCCCGCCGCGATGACCGCCAGGATCATCGCGCCATAGACCGTCATGGAGGCCCATCCGGCGCGCCTGTCGCGGCCGCAGCAGAACATGCCGAGCAGGAGAACGGCGGCGAAGGAGAGGAGGAAATCAAGTTCGCTCATCGGGTCATTCTCCCTTGTCCAGCACGCGCGCGGCGATGGCCTGGGCGCCGCCGGCCTCATCGGCCAGCGCATTGATGGAGGCGCCCAGCGGGGCGGTGAAAATCATGGCGGCCAGCAGCAGCGCGCCAAGCGCCAGCGCCGGGCCGAGATGTTCCATGCCCGGGCGCGGCGGGCGCGGCGCGCTTTGCGGGGCGCTGGCGTAAAACGCCGATATGGCGCGCAGCAGCCAGGCGGCCTCGACGACGGTGGCGGCCAGCATGACGGCTGCGGCGAACCACACGAGGCTCCAGGAGGAGGCCATGGCGGCCTTCAGGAAGAGGAACTTGGCCCAGAAGCCGGGCAGCGGCGGAATGCCGATGATCGACAGCGACAGCAGCACGAAGAGCCCCGCCGCGAGGGGCGAATCCTTGGCCGCGCCCTTCAGGCTCTCCAGGGGTGCGCGCCAGCGGTCCGCCAGCATGAAGAAGGCCGGTTTCACCACCGCGTGATGCAGGGCCAGGGCGACGCCCGCGGCGATGCCCGCCGGGCCGGAGATGGAAAAGGCCATGGCCACCATGCCCAGCTGGGCGATGGAGGAATAGCTGAAGGCCTGATTGAGGTTGGGCGCGCGCCATGCGGCCAGTTCGCCCGCGATGACGCCGAGAATGCCGGTGACGAGCAGCGCGGCGCGGGCGGCGGGCATGGGGAAGGCGAGCACCAGAAAGCGCAGGATGACGACGATGGCCAGTTTGGAGACGACGCCGGCCAGCAGGGCGGCGACGCGGGCGGGGGCCGCGCCATAGACCTCCGGGGCCCAGGTGTTGACCGGGGTCAGCTCGGCCTTGACGCCGAAGCCGATGAGCAGCAGCAGGAAGGCGGAAAGGCCCAGCGGGTTGTTCAGCATTCGCGGCGCGAGGCGGGCCAGATCGGCCAGATTGAGGGTGCCGGTTGCGCCATAGACAAGCGCGATGCCCACCAGCGCCAGGGTGGAGCCCAGCGAGCCGAGAATGAGAAAGCGGATGGCGGCGGCGTATCCGGCTCGCCCGCCGCCGCTGGCGGCCAGCCCGTAGGAGGCCACGGCGGCGATTTCGTAGAAGACGAAGATATTGAACAGATCGCCCGACAGCGCCAGCCCGGAGCCGCCGCCCAGCAGCGTCAGCATGAGGGTGAAGGCGCCCGCGTTTTCGCCCCTGCCGCGCGGCCAGAAGAGAAAGACGCCCGCGTGCAGCGCCAGCACGAAGAGCATGGCCAGCCTGTCGGCGTAGAAGACGATGCCCAGGGGCGCGGCGAACCCGCCCATGGCGGAGACGGCGGGGCCTGAAGACCATACGGAGGAGGCCAGCATGGCCGAGACGGCCATCGAGACCAGCACCACGACGCGGCCCAGCGCGCCGGCCAGCTCCGGCAGGGAGCGCGCCGCGATGGGCAGCAGGAATGCGCCCATCAGGGGCAGGGCCACGGGATAGATGATGGCGGGGAGCGCGGGGGTCATGAGCGGGCCTCCCGGGATTCGGCGCGCAGCCTTTCGGCCACTTCGCGGTTGTCCAGCGTGCCGTAATTTTCCTTCACGCGCACAACGAGCGCCAGGGCCAGGGCCAGCACGCCGAAGCCGATGACGATGGCGGTGAGCACCAGGGCCTGGGGGATGGGATCAACCATGGGGCCGGGGGTCTGCCCGGCCACGAGGATGGGGGCGTGGCCGCCCTGCCGGTAGCCGATGGCGACGAGCAGCAGATTGGCTCCGGATTCGAGCACGGCGAGGCCCAGGATGTTGCGCATCAGGTGGCGTCTGGCGGCGATGGCGTAAATGCCGGTGAGAAGCAGCCCGATGGCGGATGCATGGAGAATCAGTCCGGTCATCATGCCTTCTCCTTTCCGCCGAAGACGCTGGCCATGAGGCCGGCCAGCTCCGAGCCCACCTTGAGGCCGATGGCGAGGTAGAGAACGGGCAGCGATCCGGCGGAGAACAGCGCGCCGGGCGCGCCCTTGCCGAACAGCTGCGTCAGGAACTGGCCGCCGCCAAGCATGCCGAGCAGGCCGATGACGATGAAGGCCAGTCCGGCGAAGCCTTCCACGAGGGTGGCCACGCGGTGATTGAAGGGGCTGGCGGGGCTGGCCAGCAGCGGGGTGAAGAAGGCCGCCGCCAGAATCGCGCCGCCCTGAAAGCCGCCGCCGGGGGTCAGGTGGCCGTGGATGATGATGTATGCGCCCACCACCAGCAGGAAGGGAAAGAGCATCCAGGCGGCGGTGCGGAAGATGAAGCCCGCGTCCTCGCCCTGGGCCTGGCCGCGCCCGGCGGAGGCCAGCACCATGCCGGCGGCCGCGGCGGCGGTGAACAGGATGGTCACCTCGCCCAGGGTGTCGAGGCCGCGATAGCCCAGCAGAATGGCGGTGACGATGTTGTCCGCGCCGGTCTCGCCCGAGGCGCGCTCGAGGATGGCGCGGCCCACATGCAGAGGCGCATGGCCGAAGGGGATGGAGGCCACGAGGTTGAACAGCAGAAGGCCGAGCCCGGCGAGGAAGAGCGCCGAGGCGGCGAGCCTTCCGTGATTGCCCTGATGGCCCATTGGCCGGATGACGCGGTGCTGGGGATAATGGCGTCTCATTGGCTGTCTCCCGGCTTGCCGTCATTGTTTGTCCACAGGCCGACGCGGCGCAGGGTGAGCGCCAGCAGCACGCCGGAAAGCCCCGCGCCGACGGCGGCTTCGGCCAGCGCGACGTCAGGGGCGCGCAGCAGGGCGAAGAGCACCGACAGGGCCAGCGACACCACCGACAGCGCCGCCGTCGCGGCCAGCCAGTTGCGCAGGGTGACGGTGAGGATGGCGGCGGCCAGCATGACGATGGCGATGAGGGTGACGAGAAGGATCATTCGCTCTCTCCCTCCTGTTGCGCCGTGTCGTCGCGCCAGGGGGTGAACCCGGCGGAGAGGGCGGCGCGGGCGATGGTGGATGAGCCGACGGGCGAGGTGACGAGCACGAAGACGCCGATCAGCCACAGCTTCAGCCACCATTCGGGATGATGAAAGAAAACCCCGGCGATGAGCCCCAGCGCACCCAGCGTGGCGGCCTTGGTGCCGGTCTGGATGCGGTTGTAGACATCCGGCATCCTGAAAACCCCCAGCGCGCCCAGAAAGAGGAACAGGCCGCCAAGAATGAGGAAAATGTCACCGATGACAGCCATTGCGTTGCGGCTCCTTTTAGTCCGTTTGTCTTTCCAGCGCGCGGGCGATGGCGACCACGCCGATGAAGGCCAGGGCCGCGTAGACGATGGCCACGTCCAGATAGATGCCGTTGTCCAGAACGGAGGCCAGCCAGACGAGCCCGGCTGTGGTGATGACGCCCAGGGTATCGGCGGCGACGACGCGGTCGGGCGCGGAGGGGCCGAGGATCAGCCGCGCCGTGGCCAGGATGATGGCCAGCATGACCAGTCCCAGGGCGATCAGGCCGGCGAATCCGATGCCGGGGATGCTCATGACAGAAACCTCCTCAGCTTGTTCTCGAAGGATTCGGCGATGGCGCGGGTGGCGTGTTCCAGATCGCGGCCCGGGGTGGCGTCAATCC
>JALUFY010000126.1 GCA_027051995.1 Hyphomicrobiales bacterium | reverse complement strand
GAGATCATCGAAGGGGCCGACCCATGCCTGATGCCCAAGGCGGTCAAGACGCCGGAGGAGCAGGCCGGGGCGCGGGCGGCGCATGCGCGCGACGGGGCGGCCATGGCGCGCTTTCTGGCCTGGCTGGAAGAGGCCGCGCCGGGCGGCGATGTGGATGAAATCTCCGCCGCCGTGAAGCTGGAGGAGCTGCGCATCGAGACGGCGCAACAGCTTGGCCGGCCGCTGTTCGATCTGTCCTTCGACACCATCTCCGCCGCCGGGGCGCACGGGGCCATCGTGCATTACCGGGTGACGGAGGAAAGCCGCGCCAAGCTTGCGCCGGGCGAACTCTATCTGGTGGATTCAGGCGGCCAGTATCGCGACGGCACCACGGACATCACCCGCACCGTCTTTATCGGCGGGGCTGGCGCGCGGCCCGATGCGGCCATGAAGCGGCATTTCACCCTTGTGCTGAAAGGGCACATCGCGCTGGCTTCGGCGCGCTTTCCTGCCGGCACCACGGGCGGCAATCTGGACGCCCTGGCGCGGCAATACCTGTGGGCGCAAGGGCTGGATTATGATCATGGCACCGGCCACGGGGTGGGCTCGTTCCTCTCCGTGCATGAAGGCCCACAGCGCATTTCACGCACCGGAGACGTGCCCTTGAGGCCGGGCATGATCACCTCCAACGAGCCGGGATACTATCTGGCGGGGCGATACGGCATCCGCATCGAAAGTCTCATCCTGTGCCGAAAGGCCCGGCGGCGGCCGGGCGATGAGCGGGCGCTGCTGTCCTTCGAGACGCTCACCCTGTGCCCCATCGAGCGGCGGCTGATCGATGCCTCCCTGCTGAGCATGGCCGAACGGGCCTGGCTGGATGGCTATCACGCCCATGTGCGCGCCAGACTGGAGCCGTTGCTCACAGATGATGCGCACACCCTGGCCTGGCTGAAAAAAGCCTGCGCCCCGCTGGGGTGAGAGGCCAAACGAACATTACCTGTTGGGTTTGATTGAACAATTCGTGCCGTCCCTCCGGGCGGGCCATTTTCCGGCGCTATTCGCCGAAAACCAGAATTGGAGGGGGCTTGCGGGGGCGCATCCTGTTTTCGCCCGGTGAGGAAAGGCGCCTACCATTCCGGATCGGGCTGTGCGCCCTCGCGCACCTCGCGCAGGCGGCGGGCCGCGCCGGGGGTGATGTCCTGGGGCAATGCGTCAGGGGCGAAGAAGCGCGCTTCGGCGATTTCGCGGTTGGGTGTCCATGCATGCCGTTCGTATGTTCCGGGGGCTACCAGATAGAGCGCCACGTGATCGCCGGGGAATACGGCGCGGTTGGAATAGAGGGCGAAAAGCTCCGGGCGGGCGGTGAGGATGATGCCGGCCTCCTCCTCCAGCTCATGGCGGATGCATTCCTCGGCCGTTTCGTGGCGCTCCACGCCGCCGCCGGGGAACGTCCAGCCGGGCAGATAGGTATGGCGCACCAGAAGCACGCGTTCCTTTTCATCCGTCACGATGGCGCGCGCGCCCATGGTCAGCGGGCGCGAGACGCGGAACCACAGCTGAAACAGCCGCCGCTTCAGAGAGCGGCGCGGCGCGGCGTTTGTTTTGCGGATTTTGCTGTCTGAGTCGCCCATATGATGATATGAGGCGGGCAACAGGAGCCCGTCAATGACCAAAGCATCCGATCTTGCCGTTTCCCCCGTGGCCTCGCGCCGCGATCTGCGCGACTTCATCCGCCTGCCGCACGCCATCTACGCGGACGATCCGGCCTGGATTCCACCGCTGGATTTCGAGCGCGGGGAGCATCTTTCGGAAAAGAAGAACCCCTTCTTCACCCACGGCGAGGCGCAATTGTTCATCGCCCGGCGGGGCGATGAGCCGGTGGGGCGTATCTCGGCGCAGATCAATCATCTGCATCTGGAGCGCTATCACGACGATTGCGGCTTCTTCGGCTTTCTGGAAGCCTTCGAGGACGAGGCCGTCTTCCGCGCCCTGTTCGAGGCGGCGGAAGGCTGGCTGCTTGACAGGGGCATGACGCGCGCGCGGGGGCCCTTCAGCTTTTCCATCAACGAGGAAAGCGGCCTGCTGGTGGAGGGCTTCGAGCATCCCCCGGTCATCATGATGGGCCATGCGCGGCCTTATTATGGAGCCATGGTGGAGCGCCTGGGCTATGAAAAGGCTGCCGATCTCATCGCCTACGACTATCCCGAACTGGCGCCGGTGCCGGAGGCGGCGGCCAGGCTGCTCAAGCGCCTGATGGACAGGGGAGTGATCACCGTGCGTCCCCTGAGCAAGAAGAACCTGGCCCGGGAGCTCGATCTCATCATGGATATCTTCAACGACGCCTGGGCGCACAACTGGGGCTTCGTGCCATTTACCGAAGCGGAAATCAGGAAACTGGGCGAAGATCTGAAGCTGATCGTCGATGACAGGGACGCCTATATCGCCAGCTATAACGGCGAACCGGCGGCCATGGTCATCACCCTGCCGGACATCAATGAATGGATCGCCGATTTCGGCGGAAAACTTCTGCCTTTCAACTGGGCGAAACTGATCTGGCGGATGAAATTTTCCGGCCCGCCGAAATGCATGCGCATGCCGCTCATGGGGGTGCGCGGCAAGTATCACGGCAAGGCCATCGGCTCGGCCTTGGCGCTGTCGGTCATCGACGCGGCGCGCTTCTATCACAAGGGCCGCGGCGTGGAGCGCGGCGAGCTGTCGTGGATTCTCGATTCCAATCTGCCCATGCGCAAGATGATCGAGGCCGTCGGCGGCATCCCCTACAAGACCTACCGGGTTTACGAAAAGGCCCTGTCATGACGAGACCGGCGCGCAAGTGGAAGGCCCTTGTTCTGGCCGCCGGGCGCGGGCCGGACGACCCTATGGCCAGGGCTTTCGGGGTTACCCACAAGTGCCTGCTGAAGGTGGGCGGCAAGCCCATGCTGGCGCGCGTCGTTTCCGCGCTGCAATCCAGCCCCCGCATCGGCCGCGTATATGTTTCCATCGAGGATGCGGCCATCGCCAGGGAGGCCTTCGGCGGGGCGCCGCCCGCCGGCGTCAGCATTCTGCCATCGGCGGAGAGCGCGGCGGCATCCGTGATCCGCGCCGTGGAGACGCAGGGCGCCGTGCCGCCGGTGCTGGTCACCACAGCCGATCACGCGCTGCTGGATGCGGCCATGATCGAGCATGTGCTGGCCGGGGCCGAAAGCATGCCGGACGCCGATCTCGCCGTGGGCATGGTGGAGCGCGCCGTCATGGAGGCCGCCTATCCCGAAGCGCTGCGCACATGGATGAAACTGGGCGAGGATTCCATCAGCGCCTGCAATCTCTTCGCCTTCAGCACGCCCCGGGCGCTCAATGCCGCGCGCTTCTGGCGCGACGTGGAGAAGAACCGCAAGAAGCCCTGGCGCATCGCCCTGGCCTTCGGCATCCGCCCGCTCATCCGCATGCTCCTGGGCCGCGACGGGCTGGAGGCGGTTTTCGCCGAGCTCTCGCGGCGGCTGAAGCTCACCGCGCGGCCGGTGCTCATGCCCATGGCCGAGGCCGCCATCGACGTGGACAAGCCCGCCGATTACGAGCTGGTGGAGCGGATATTGCGCGAACGGCGGTGACAGGGCTGCTCCGCCTCTCCGGAAAAACACCTGTGGAGGAATCATGTCCTGACTCTTGCGGGCGGATTCGGCTTGTTGCATCCTCTTGACGTAGTGATTCGCCGAAACATCCCGCTTCCGGAACGGTTTTCCGGGCGGACAGAGAGGACAAGGCATGCCCCTCGCATACCGCCGCTTCAACGACGAGAGCGCCAATCCGCTGGAGCATGTGGAGCTTCTGGCGGCCAGCAACGACTGGCCCCTGGCGCGCACCGGCGAGGACGAGGCGCAGATCGCCATCAGGGCCGGAGACGCCGGATTGCAGCTGACAGTGAGCTGGCGCGAGGATACCGAAAGCCTGCACGTGGCCGCCATGTTCGAGCTCAAGGTGCCCGCCGCCCGCGCCCGGGAGACGGAGCGGCTGGTGCGTCTCGTCAACGAGCGCCTGCTGATGGGCCATTTCGATTTCTGGCGCAATGATGGCATCGTGCTCTATCGCGACAGCCTGCTGCTGACCGGCGGGGCGCGGGCCAGCGAGGCGCAGTGCGAATCCCTCATCGCCCTGGCGCTGCGCGCCTGCCAGCGCCATTATCCGGCCTTCCAGTTCGTCATATGGGCGGGCAAGAGCGCCGAGGAGGCCCTTCAGGCCTGCCTGTTTGAAACCGCCGGAGAGGCCTGAGATGGGCGCGGCCCTGACACTGCCGGGGAAGCTCGTGCTGCTTGGCGCCGGGCGCATGGGGTCGGCCATGCTGGAGGGCTGGTTGAAGGCCGGAGCTGAGGGCGGACAAATCGCCGTTATCGATCCCGCGCCGCCGGAGAAAACGGCCCGGCTCATCGCCGAGGCCGGAGCGGCGCTCAATCCCGCGCCGGAGACGCTTGCGGACACCGCCGTTTTCGTTGCCGCCGTCAAGCCGCAGATAATGGATGAGGCGCTCTCGGGCGTGGCGCCCGCTCTGCGGGCGGGCAATCCGCTGGTGATCTCCATCGCGGCGGGCAAGCCCATATCCGCCTTCAAGGCCCATTTCGGCCAGGCCGCGCCGGTGATCCGCGCCATGCCCAACACGCCCGCCGCCATCGGCCGGGGCATCACCGGGTTCGCCGCCAGCGCGGAAGTCACGGAAGCGCAAAAG
>JALUFY010000125.1 GCA_027051995.1 Hyphomicrobiales bacterium | reverse complement strand
TGCTTGGCGATGAAGCCGTCCACGCCGTCGGAGACGCCGGCCAGGATGAAGACGAAAAAGGCCAGCTCGTGCCGCCCGGCGATGATCAGCCAGACCGTCAGCGGCACCATGAGCATGCGGGCGATAGTGATGATATTGGGCAGATTCACCGGCAGAGGCATGAAGGCTCCAGAAAAAGAAACACCGGCGCGTTTCTATCACAAAACACGCCGGTGATAAGCTTTTATTGCCTTGTCCTGCTCAATAGGCGTTCCTGGCGTTGGAGGAGGAGAGCAGCGAGAAGGGTGTCTTGAGGATGATGTAGAGATCGAACAGCAGTGACCAGCGGTCGATGTATTCCAGATCGTATTTCACCCGGTTCTCGATCTTCTCGTAGGTATCGGTTTCACCGCGCCAGCCGTTGATCTGGGCCCAGCCGGTGATGCCGGGCTTGACCTTGTGGCGGGCGAAGTATCCGGTGACCACCTCCTGATAGAGGGCGTCGGCGGCCTTGGCCTGGGTGGCGTGGGGGCGCGGGCCGACCAGCGACAACTCGCCCTTGAGCACGTTGAACAGCTGCGGCAGCTCGTCGATGGAGGTCTTGCGGATGAAGCGGCCCACCCGGGTGACACGCGGATCATCCTTCGTCACCAGCTTCGAGGCGGTGGCGTCGCACATGCCGGTATACATGGAGCGGAACTTGTAGACCCCGATGAGCTCGTTGTTGAAGCCGTAGCGGTTCTGCTTGAAGAGCACCGGGCCCTTGCTCTCCCACTTGATGGCCAGCGCCGTAAGCGCCATGACCGGCGAGAAGGCTATGAGCATGAAGGCCGCCAGAACGCGATCCATGAGGCCCTTGACGAACCAGCCCCAGTCGCTGAGCGGCAGCTCGAAGACCGTCAGCAGCGGCAGATCGCCCAGATAGTCATAGGCGCGCGGCGAGAGCTTCAGCTGCGAGGCCTGGCCGGAAATGCGGATGTCCAGCGGCAATTCCCAGAGCTGCTTGAGCATCTCCAGAAGGCGCTTTTCCGCCGTCAGCGGAATGGCGACGATGACCAGATCGACGCGGGTTTCGCGCGCGTAATCGTGCAGGGCCGCGACATTGCCCAGCTTGCGGTATTTGCGGATGTGCTCGGGCGAGCGCTTGTCGGCGCGGTCATCGAAGAGACCAACGATTTCGATATCCAGACCGGGCGAGGCCTCCAGGGTGTTGATGGCCTTTTCCGCCGCTTCGCCGCCGCCGACGATGGCGATGCGGCGGCGGAAGGCCCCGGCGGCGGCGCGCGGGGCGGCCCACAGGCCGATGAGCAGCCTCGAGGCGGCCAGATAGATGCCGAAAATCAGCGTCCAGCCCATATAGAGACGCCAGCCCGTATCCTTCATCAGGAAATGCCCCAGGGCCCAGAACAGGAGGCTCACGGCAAGGGTGATGGCGATGGCCTCCAATACGCTTCTGGCCGGGTTGATGAGGGCCGCAACCTTGTAGAGACCGGCCTCGCGCAGCGCCAGAAGGGTGAGGAAGCTCATGGTCAGCACCATGAAGACCGGAAGGGCCAGATCATGATCCCCGGCATGGGCGGGCACGGCGAGAAACAGCGCAAGACCGGCGAGCGCGAGGACGATGAAATCCGCCATCTTCATCAGCCGCTGCACGACTTCCGGAGAAATGTATTTTTTCGCGCCCGCGCCGCGGGCCGCTTCGTTCATGGCCGTGGTCTGTTTCATGGCGGTTGTCACCCCCTTGTCTGGCGTCCGGCCCGGCGCGTTCAGGCGCGCTTTTCAGGCTCATCCCTGAACGGCAGTCTATGGCAAAAGCCTTAAAACGGGATGAATGCCCTTGGCCGCGCAAAAAGCGGACGTGATGGCCATGCTTTGCCTTGACGGGGGGCGCGCGGGGCCGTATATGCACATCCACCAATCGCGGGGCGCGTCTCCCGCCGGTGGGGCGATTAGCTCAGTTGGTAGAGCACTGTGTTCACATCGCAGGGGTCACTGGTTCGAGTCCAGTATCGCCCACCATTCCTTGATTTCCCCGGACAAATCGCTTGCATTCCATGCCGGAAGGCATGGAGCGGAGCCACAGACTCATGCGCTTGCCGCCCTGAATTGCCGGGCTGAACACCATGGCGTTCAGCTTGTGCCGGTATGCATTCAGGACGCAAACTCATTCTCATTCGCCAGCCGGAAAGATCCCCGGTTTGCCGTCGCGGATGGCGATGACCTTTTCGCCGCGCATCAGGGCCTTGGCCAGCTTGCCGAAGACCTCGCCGCGCCAGCCCTTGAGCGCCGCCACGTCCGTTTCGCCGGCGGCGATGCGCTCCACGTCCTTCGCCGGGGCGATGAGGCGCGGGGCGATGTGACTGGTCTCGCAGACGATTTTCAGCGCCAGCTTGAGAATGTCAGCGATTGCGCCCGCCCCGTCCGGCCCCGGCTTGCGCCGCTTCGGCATGGGCGGCAGGGCATCCTCGGGCAGGGTGCGCGCCCTGGCGATGGCCTCCAGCAGCGCCTTGCCGCCGCGCGAGCGGGCGAACCCTTCCGAGATAGTGCGCAGGCGGCTCAGCTCCGCTTCGGTTTTCGGCATCTGTGTGGCCAGCTCGGTCAGCGCCTCGTCCTTGAGGATGCGCCTGCGCGGCATGTCGCGCCGTTGCGCCTCGCGCTCGCGCCAGGCGGCCACCTCCCTGAGGGCGGCGATCTGGCGGGCGTTGCGCGGGCGGAACTTGATGCGCCTGTAGGCCTCTTCCGGGTGCATTTCGTAGGTGGCCGGAGAGGTGAGAATGTCCATCTCTTCCTTCAGCCAGGGCTCGCGCCCGGTGTCGCGCAGCTGCTTGCGCAGCTTGTCATAGATCACCCGCAGATGCGTGACGTCCGACAGGGCGTATTTCAGCTGCTTGTCCGTCAGCGGCCTGCGCGCCCAGTCGGTAAAGCGCGAGGACTTGTCCACGTGCGCCTTCGCCAGCTTGTTGACCAGCGCCTCGTATCCCACCTGATCGCCAAAGCCGCAGACCATCGCCGCCACCTGCGTGTCGAACAGCGGATGGGGAATCCTGCCGGAAAGATGATGGATGATCTCGATATCCTGCCGCCCGGCGTGAAAGACCTTCAGCACGCTTTCGTCATTCATCAGATCGAAGAAAGGCGCAAGATCGATCCCCTTGGCCATCGGGTCGATGATGGCCTCTTCCCTTTCCCCCGCCACCTGAATGAGGCACAGGATGGGCCAGTATGTCTTTTCGCGCATGAACTCGGTATCGACGGTAACGAATTCATCTCCCCTGAGCGCATCGCGGAACGCGCTCAGCTCCCCAGTCTCCGTAATGACCTTCATCCGGTGATTCCCCGAAAACGACTCATGACAAATCCGCCCGCATAGTGCGCGCCCGCCCCGCCGGGGTCAAATGCCGCCCGCCATGCGCTTGGTTGAAATTTTTTACCGGTGGCGGCGGAGCGGAGGATGGCTTATGTTCGCCCCCGGCGCGGCCCGCCCTGTCTCCGCCGCAAGGCGAAGCGGGCCGCGCCTCCGGCCCAAGGAGCCGGGCGGCCTTGGCAAGCAGGAAACGCATTTTGAAAATAACCGGAAAAAAGACCGGCGTTTTTGGCGCTAATGGATTTATCGGCCTGAATTTCATTCCTCTGGCGAAGGAAGCTGGTCTGTCCATGCGCTTTTTTGACACCCGCCCGGTTCTGCGCACCGGGGAGCCTGCCGTAGCGTGCGACTTCCGCCAGCCGCGAACCTACCGCGAGGAGTTGCGGGGGCTGGAAAATCTTGTTCTGCTGGTGAGCGCTTCTGTTCCCTCCACATTTGCCGGCGATATCGCCGCCGAAACAGAACAGAATGTGCTGCCCTATGCGCGGCTGCTCAGGGAAGCGGACATGGCCGGTGTGCGGCATGTCCTGTTTCTTTCATCGGGAGGAGCCGTTTATGGCGAGCCCCGCACGCATCTGGCCAGCGAAACGCATCCCTTGCGCCCGGCGAATCCGTATGGGGCCGGCAAGGCCATGATAGAAACGCTCATCCGCACGGCGGCCCGCACGGCCTCATGGACATACACGATCCTGCGTCCGTCCAATCCCGTTGGAAGATGGCAGTATCCAGGGCGCGGCCAGGGACTGGCCGCCGAGGCGGTTCATGCCGCGCTGACAGGCGCCCCTCTGCCGGTCTGGGGTGATGGGAGCGTCATCCGCAACTATTTCGATGTCCGGGATCTGTGCGCCGCCATGATCGCCTGTCTTCAGCAAAGGCCGGCGGCTCTTGACGCGGTGTTCAATGTGGCCGGCGCCGAAGAAAGCACGATACTGGACGTTGTCAGGGCGGTGGAGGATATTCTGGATGCAAGGATTAGGCTGGTTCAGAAACCGGCGCGCAAAATCGACGTCCCCAGAATCATGCTCGATACCCGGCGCATCGAAAGGGCGCTGGGCTGGCGGCCGCGTTATGCGCTGCGTGACGCAATTCTGGAAAATGCCAGTTTTCAGCGGAATCTTCCGGGGACTTGAGATGGCGTCCCTCTGACAGGGCCCGGGCATGGCCTTTATGCCCCGCACCATCGTTCCGGCGCGCCGCCCCGGCTCCTCTCGCCCGCGCCCGAAAGCTTGACAATCGCCCGCCCCTGTGCGCTTTTCGCGGCAACCGGTTTGACAGGCCGCATGGGCCGTTCCCCAGGGGATTATCCAGAATGCACGAATACAGAACCCACACCTGTGGCGCGCTGCGCGCCACAGGTGTGGGTTCTGTA
>JALUFY010000124.1 GCA_027051995.1 Hyphomicrobiales bacterium | reverse complement strand
CGCACGAGATCAAGCATGTGCCGGAGAAGACCTCCCCCTGGCCGCTGCTCATCACCCTGGGCGGCATCGCCATGATCTCCGGCCTGCTCGTGGTTGTGGCCTATCAGATCACCCGGCCGATGATCGAGGCCAACCAGCGCGCCGCCATCTCCCGCGCCGTGGCCCGGGTGATCCCCGGCGCCGTCTCGCACCGCGCCTTCGTCATCAGCCGGGAAGGTTTGCGCCCGGCGAAAAAGGGCGCGCGCGGAAACATCATCTACGCCGGCTATGACAAAAACGGCCGTCTCGCCGGCATCGCCGCGCGCGCCTCGGCCCAGGGCTACGCCGACATCATCTACATGCTCTACGGCTATGACCCGAAGTGCCGCTGCATCCGCGGCCTGAAGGTGCTGAAGATGACGGAAACGCCGGGCCTTGGCGACCGCATCAGGAGCGATCATGATTTTCTGAAGAATTTTCAGGCGTTGGATGCGAAACTTGACGCAGCGGGTAAAGACTTGGAACACCAGATCGTCACGGTGAAGCACGGCAAGAAGCGGCATCCTTGGGAGATCGACGCCATCTCCGGCGCGACCATCTCATCGCGCGCCGTCGGCCGGGCGCTCAACGCCTCGGCCCGCCGCATCCTGCCGCTGCTTCCGCCCCATCTCGGGGAGCTGGAGAAGGCTGCCCCGCGAGACAGCAAGGAGACAAGGCCATGAGCGCGATCCCGCACAGAGAGCCTCGGGAGAAACAGGCCGTCACCTGGGATGTCTTTTCCGAAGGCCTGTGGCGCGACAACCCGGTGCTGGTCATGATGCTGGGCCTGTGCCCGGCGCTGGCCGTCTCCAACTCCGCCATCAATGCCTTGGCCATGGGCCTGGCCACCACCTTCGTTCTCATCACCTCCGGAGCCATCATCTCGCTGCTGCGCCGTTTCATCCCCAGGCAGGTGCGCATCGCCACCTATATCGTCATCATCGCCACCTTCGTCACCCTGGTGGATTATTCCATTCAGGCCATTTCGCTCGATCTCTACAACGCCCTTGGGGCCTTCATTCAGCTCATCGTCGTCAACTGCATCATCCTCGGCCGCGCAGAGGCCTACGCCTCGCGCAATCCCTTTGGCCGCACGGTGGTCAACGCCACCGGCATGGGCCTGGGCTTCACCATCGCGCTGCTCGTGCTCGGGGCCATCCGCGAGATTCTGGGCTCCGGATCGCTGTTCGGCGTCGATCTCTTCGGGCCCAATTTCGAGCCCTGGGTGGTCATGATCCTGCCGCCCGGCGGCTTCATCGTGCTCTCGCTCATGCTGGTGGCCTTCAATCTCGTCAACAGGCGCCTGGGGAGCAACATCAAACAGGCGAAGGGACACAGCCATGCAGCCTGACAGCCTGACATTCATCTTTCTCAACGCGGCGCTGATGAACAATTTCGTGCTGGCGCTGTTTCTCGGCCTGTGCCCCTTCATGGGCGTCTCCGGCAAGCTGGAAACGGCCGTGCCCATGGGCCTGGCCACCTCCTTCGTCATGCTCATCAGTTCGCTCAGCGCCTTCGCCATCAACGCCATTCTGGTGCGCTATCACATCGAGTTCCTGCGCCTCATCGCTTATATCGCCGTCATCGCCTCCGCCGTGCAGCTGGTGGAGATGACGCTGAAGAAATACACCCCCGGCCTGTTCAAGGCCCTGGGGATATATCTGCCGCTGATCACCACCAATTGCGCCATCCTCGGCCTGGCGCTGTTTCAGACCTTCAAGCACTATGGCCTGATGCAGTCCATCGTCTATGCCCTGGGCGCGGGCGCGGGCTTCACCCTGGCCATCGCCCTGATGTCCGGCCTGCGCGAAAAGCTTGATCTGTCCGATGTGCCCGGCGTGGTGCGCGGCGCGGCTCTCTCGCTGATGCTCGGCGGCCTGCTGTCGCTTTCCTTCATGGGCTTCGCCGGTCTGGGCGGCACGCACTAGAGGAGGCGGCCATGCACATGATCCTCGATTACATCATCGCCGCGCTCGTCTTTCCCGCCCTGGTCATCCTCTGGGTGGTGGTGGAGAACACTGCCCGCAAGTTCGCCCTCAAGCACCCCGAGCTCGGCCCGCCGCGCGAGACCGGCGGCTGCGGCGGCTGCTGCGGAAGCGATAGCAAGACAAGCTGTCACTTCCCCGAGTGACAGACGGCGGGAAGTTTCCCCCTGCCCCGGGAAAGGCGGCTTGCGCACGCCGCTGAAAAGGCCCACAATCCCGGTTGCGAAACCATGCGGGAGAGTTGCGCCATGTCCAGCCACGTCCTCGCCATAGACCAGGGCACCACCTCGTCGCGCGCCATCATTTTCGATGAAACCCTCAAGGAGGCGGCCCGCGCGCAACGCGAATTCCCTCAGCATTTCCCCCGCTCCGGCTGGGTGGAGCATGACCCGGAAGACATCTGGAACACCGTTGTGCAAACCGCCCGCGCCGCGATGGAAAAGGCCTGGCTGAAAGCAGGGGACATCGCCGCCATCGGCATCACCAACCAGCGCGAAACAACCATCGTCTGGGACCGCGAAATGGGACGGCCCATCCATAACGCCATCGTCTGGCAGGACAGGCGCACGGCGGACGCCTGCGACGGCCTGAAGGCCCTGGGCCGCGAAGACCTCGTGCGGCGCGCCACCGGCCTGCTCCTCGATCCCTATTTCTCCGCCACCAAGATCGCCTGGCTCCTGAACAACGTGCCCGGCGCGCGCGAAAGGGCAAAAGCGGGCAAGCTGGCCTTCGGCACCGTGGACACCTTCATCCTCTGGCGTCTGACCGGCGGGCGGGTGCACGCCACCGACGCCACCAACGCCAGCCGCACCATGCTCTATGACATCCACAAGGGCCGCTGGAGCGAGGAGCTTCTGGAGTTGTTCGAGATTCCAGCCGCCCTGCTGCCGGATGTGCGCGATAGCGCCGCGGACTTCGGCGAAACGGCCCCGGATCTGTTCGGCGCGCCCATCGCCATACGCGGCATCGCCGGCGACCAGCAGGCGGCCACCATCGGCCAGGCCTGCTTCCGGCCAGGCATGATGAAATCCACCTATGGCACCGGCTGCTTCGCCATGCTCAACACCGGCGGCAGGCCCGTGACCTCGAAAAATCGCCTTCTGACGACCATCGCATATCAGCTCGACGGCGAGACGACCTATGCCCTGGAAGGCTCCATCTTCATCGCCGGAGCGGCCGTGCAATGGCTGCGCGACGCGCTGGGCATCATTGATGACGCCGCCCGGTCCGGCGAGCTGGCGGCCAGCGCCGATCCCGCGCAGGATGTCTATCTGGTGCCGGCCTTCACCGGCCTTGGCGCGCCCTACTGGGACGCCGCCTGCCGGGGCGCCATGTTCGGCCTCACCCGCGCCACCGGCCGGGCCGAATTCGCCCGCGCCGCCCTGGAGGCCGTCTGCTATCAGACCAGCGATCTGCTGGAGGCCATGCGCGCCGATGTGGGCCGGATGGATGAAACCGTGCTGCGCGTCGATGGCGGCATGGTGGCCTCGGACTGGACAATGCAGCGGCTGGCGGACATCCTGAACGCGCCTGTCGACCGCCCCGAAATCCTGGAAACCACGGCCCTTGGCGCGGCCTGGCTGGCCGGATACGGAGCCGGCGTCTGTCCCGGCCCGGCGGACTTCGCCGCCAGCTGGGCCCTTCAGCAGCGCTTCAGGCCCGCGATGAAGGAAGCCGAACGCGCCCGCAAGCTGGCCGGCTGGAAAGAAGCCGTCCGGCGCACCCTGACGGAATGCTGACACACCGCCCAGGCCGCCGGAACACCGGCGCGGTCAGTCCGCCTGCGGGATGAGCTTGCCGGGGTTCATGATGCCGTGCGGGTCGATGGCCGCCTTGATGGCGCGCATGGCGGCCAGCGCCGGGCCGTGCTCCATATTCATGTATTTCATCTTGCCCATGCCGATGCCGTGCTCGCCGGTGCAGGTGCCGTCCATGGACAGGGCGCGCTCCACCAGGCGTTCGGAGAAGGCGGCAATTTCGGCCTTCTTCCTTTCGTCATCCGGATGGGCGAACAGGATGACATGGAAGTTGCCGTCTCCCACATGGCCGACGATGGGGCCGGCAAGACCGTGTTCCGCCAGATCCTGCTGGGTGCGCGTGACGCATTCGGCGAGCCTGGAGATGGGCACGCAGACATCCGTCGTCATGGCCTCCATGCCGGGGAAGGCGGCCTTGGCGGCCCAGAAGGCGTCATGGCGGGCGCGCCACAGGCGGTGGCGCTCTTCCTCGCGTTCGGCCCAGTTGCTGGCGTCGCCGCCATTGGCCTGGGCGATGGTGGAAAAGGCGCTGATCTGTTCGCGGGTATAGGCGGGCGAGCCGTGGAACTCGATGAAAAGGGTCGGCTTTTCATCCAGCCTGAGGGCCGAATAGGCGTTGACCGTGGCGATGGTGGCGGCGTCGAGCAGCTCGATGCGGGCGATGGGCAGGGCCGACTGAATGGTCTCGATGACCGTGTCGCAGGCGCCCTTGACATCTTTGAAGCAGCACACGCCCGCGACGATGGATTCGGGGATGCCGTGCAGCTTCAGCGTCAGCTCCGTGGTCACGCCCAGGGTGCCCTCGGAGCCGACGAACAGATGGGTGAGGTCATAGCCGGCGGAGGACTTGCGCGCCCTGGAGGCTGTGCGGATGACCTCGCCGGAGGGCAGGACGGCGCGCAGGGAGAGCACGTTGTCGGCCATCGTGCCGTAATGCACCGCGTTGGTGCCGGAGGCGCGGGTGGCCGCCATGCCGCCGATGGTGGCGTCCGCGCCGGGGTCGATGGGAAAGAACAGGCCGGTGTCGCGCAAATAGCTGTTGAGCTGGCGGCGGGTGACGCCGGGCTGGACGACGCAGTCGAGATCCTCCGGATTGACCGCGATGATACGGTTCATGCGCGAGGTATCGATGCATACGCCGCCGCGCGGGGCGGAGATGTGGCCCTCCAGGGAGGTGCCCGCGCCAAAGGGAATCACCGGCATGCCGTGGCGGGCGCAGACGCGCACGATAGCGGCCACGTCCTCCTCCGATTCGGCGAAGGCCACGGCGTCCGGCGGCAGGACGGGATTCCATGTGGGGTCTTCCGCATGCTGCCGGCGCACGGCTTCAGCCGTGCTCAGGCGGTCTTTCAGCAGGGCGGAGAGCTCGTCGAGAGCCTGTTTTCCGTTTGTGTCCTTTGCCATGCTGGCGCGCTTTCTGTTATTCAGGCTTGGGCGGGGTGCGCCGGTAATTCAGGTTAAAAAAACTAACCTCTCATGACCCCTTATGCAATGTGTAAAAGTTCATATCGCGGGAATGGGGAAAAACGAAGGGGAAAAGCGCGCATGACGGGTGACGAGGCACCATCTTTCGCGGGCGGCATCAAGCGGGTGGAGAGCGCCTGGATCGATTACAACGGCCACATGAACATGGCCTATTACTCCCTGCTGTTCGACCGCACGGTGGAGGAAATCTTCACCGCCAACGGCCTGGGGCCCGCCTACAGGGCGCGCACGGGCTGTTCCTTCTTCATCCTGGTCTCGCAGATTCACTATCTGCGCGAGGTACACGAGGGCGATCCGCTGGGCATGACCTTCCGGGTGCTGGATCATGACGCCAAAAGGGTGCATGTCTTCATGGAAATGTATCACGCGGAGAAGAGATACCGGGCGGCCACCATGGAAGGGCTGGATATTCACATCGACATGACGCGCCGGCGCTCCGCGCCCATGCCGGAGGATGTGCGCGAAATCTTCGCGCGGCTTCAGGCGCGGGACGCGCACAGGCCCTGGCCGGAGGAAGCCGGAGCGAAAATCGGCATCAGGCGCGAGGCGGGCTGAAGGGCAAGGCGGGAGGCGCGGATCATGGCCGGGGAGCGCACGGATGAACAGCGCGGCGAAAGCGGGCGCGGGAGCGCGGGCGAAGACGGGCGCGCGCATGGGCATGGCGCTTTCGCCGAATGGATCGAGGAGCAGTTCAAGCCGTCGGTTTCGGCCATGCGCGCCTCGCGCATGCCGCTGGTGTGGCTGCTGGCGCTGATCACCGGCGTGGCGGGGGCCTACGCCATTCTGCTTTTCCGCATGGGCATTGGCCTTGTGCAGCGGGTCTGGCTGGGCTCCAGCGCCGAGAACATCGTCGCCACCAAGGCGCATTTCACCCATCCGGTGATCGTCTTTCTCGCGCCGGTCATCGGCGGGCTCGTCGTCGGCGCGCTTCTGACGTGGTTCGCGCCGCGCCGCAGGGCCGAGGCGGTGGCCGACGTCATCGAGGCCGAGCATATCGGGCGCGGCAGGATCGGCTGGTATGAAGGCTTCGTCAGCGCCGTGGTCACCATCGTTTCGCTGGGCGCGGGGGCGAGCGCGGGGCGCGAGGGCCCCGCCGTGCATATCGGCTCGTCCATCGCCAGCGTGCTGGGCCAGCCCTTCGCCATGCCGCTGGCTTCGCGCAAGCTGCTGCTGGCGGCGGGGGCGGCGGCGGCCGTTTCGGCCTCGTTCAACGCGCCCATCGCCGGGGTGGTTTTCGCCCATGAGGTGATCCTGGGCCATTACGCCCTGTCGGCCTTCGTGCCGACGGTGCTGGCCTCGGTGACGGCGACGGTCATCACGCGCGCTCATCTGGGCGACTGGCCGGCCTTCATCATCCCGCAGTATCACATCGCTTCGAACTGGGAGTTTCCCGCCTTCGCCCTGCTGGGGCTGGTTTCGGGGCTGGTGGCGGTGGCCTTTCTGCTCTCCACTTCCACCGCCGACTGGCTGGCGCGCAAGGTGCGTCTGCCACTGTGGCTGCGCCCGGCGGCCGGCGGGATCATCATCGGCGGCATGGCCATTTTCATTCCGCAGATCATCGGCGTCGGCTATGAGGCCACCAATCTGGCGCTGAAGGGCAGATACGGGCTGGAGATGCTTCTTGTTCTGCTGGCGGCCAAGATCGCCGCCACCGCCGTCACGCTGGCCTCGCGCTTCGGCGGCGGGGTGTTTTCGCCCTCGCTGTTTCTCGGCGTGATGACCGGCGGAGCCTTCGGCCTGACCGCCGCCCATTTCATGCCGGAGCTCGCCTCCGAGCAGGGGGTCTATTCGCTGGTCGGCATGGGGGCGGTGGCCGGGGCCATTCTCGGCGCGCCGCTGTCCACCGCGCTGATCGTCTTCGAACTGACGGGCGATTATCACATGACCATCGCGCTGCTTCTGGCCACCTCCATATCCTCGGTGGTCATGCAGACGCTGATCGGGCGCAGCTTCTTCCACTGGCAGCTGGCGACGCGCGGGCTGGACCTCAACGAGGGGCCGCACAGGGCCATCATGCGCACGCTGAAGGTGGGCGACTTCATGATCCCGCGCGAAAAGGGCACATCCACCAAAGTGCCGGAAGAGTTCGCGGACAGGCCGCTGCTGCGCAAGGACGATACCCTGCGCAAGGCCCTGCGCGCCTTCGGCAAGGGCTCCTACACGCGCCTTGCCGTGGTGGACAGGGGCGGGCGGCTGATGGGCTGGGCCGATCACGGCAGGGCCATGGAGGCCTTCAACGACAAGCTGATCGAAATCTCCGTGGAGGAGCACAAATAGGCAAAGCCGCGCAGGCCGTCGCGGGCCGCGCGCACAAGGCTCTTGACCCGGCGCGCGGGCGGGCGTAACACTTCCGGCATGATGACACACAGGCTTATCGTAATCATGACGCGCGCTGACGTGACCCGCTGAGCGGGCCGCGAAATCGTCAGTGCGCGAATTCAGGTCCCTTTCGGGGCCTTTTTTGTTGCCGTCAACGCAGGGCATGGGTTACCACAGGCGCCAGCCGCGCAAGGAAGGGAAAGAAGATCATGGCGGAAGACACCGGGGCACCGGAGACGGAGATGATGACAGGGGCCGAAATCGTTCTGCGGGCCCTGAAGGATCAGGGCGTGGAGCATATTTTCGGCTATCCGGGCGGCGCGGTGCTGCCCATCTATGACGAGCTGTTCCAGCAGGACGATCTGAAGCACATCCTTGTGCGCCACGAGCAGGGCGCGGTGCATGCGGCGGAAGGCTATGCGCGCTCCACCGGCAAGGTGGGGTGCGTGCTGGTGACCTCCGGGCCGGGCGCCACCAATACGGTGACCGGCGTCATGGACGCGCTGGCCGATTCCATCCCCGTCGTCGTCATCACCGGCCAGGTGCCGACGACATTGATCGGCTCCGACGCCTTTCAGGAATGCGACACGGTGGGGATTACCCGCTCGTGCTCGAAGCACAATTATCTGGTGAAGGACGTCAACGACATCGCCCGGGTCATTCACGAGGCCTTCTACGTGGCGCGCAGCGGCCGCCCCGGCCCGGTGGTTGTGGACATCCCCAAGGACATCCAGTTCGAAACCGGCGCATATGTTCCGCCGGCCAACGTCACCCACGGCACCTACAAGCCGCAAACGCGGGCGGATGCGCAATCCATCGCCGCCGCGGTGGAGCTGCTGGCCTCGGCGAAAAAGCCCATCTTCTACACCGGCGGCGGGGTGATCAACTCCGGCCCGCGCGCCGTGGCGGCGCTGCGCGAGCTGGCGGAGCTGACCGGCGTTCCCGTGACCTCCACGCTGATGGGGCTGGGCGGCTTTCCGGCCTCCTCGGAGCAGTGGCTGGGCATGCTGGGGATGCACGGCACCTTCGAGGCCAATCTGGCCATGCACGACTGCGATGTCATGGTGTGCATCGGGGCGCGCTTCGATGACCGCATCACCGGCAAGCTGGACGCCTTCTCGCCCAATTCGAAGAAAATCCA
The DNA here is from genome assembly GCA_027051995.1 of Hyphomicrobiales bacterium. Classification (GTDB taxonomy): domain Bacteria; phylum Pseudomonadota; class Alphaproteobacteria; order Rhizobiales; family Aestuariivirgaceae; genus Thermopetrobacter. Next base: position 6,933 of record JALUFY010000124.1, on the reverse strand, counting down.
CATCGACATCGATCCGTCCTCGATCAACAAGAACGTGCGGGTGGATGTTCCCGTGCTGGGCGATTGCGGCCTGGCGCTGGAGGACATGATCGCGGCGTGGAAGGCCAGGGGCCTGAAGCTGGACGAGGCGGCGATGAAGGCCTGGTGGGATCAGATCGGCGTGTGGCGGGCGCGCGACTGCCTGGCCTACCGCAACAGCCAGGACGTCATCATGCCGCAATACGCCATCCAGCGGCTCTACGAGGCAACGAAGGATCGCGACGCCTTCATCTGCACCGAGGTGGGCCAGCACCAGATGTGGACGGCCCAGCACTACCATTTCGAAAAACCCAACCGGCTGATGACCTCCGGCGGGCTGGGCACCATGGGCTATGGCCTGCCCTCGGCGCTGGGCGTGCAGGCGGCCAATCCGGGGGCGCTGGTCATCGACATCGCCGGCGACGCCTCCATCCAGATGAACATTCAGGAGCTGGCCACGGCGCGCCAGCACGGCCTGCCGGTGAAGGTCTTTCTGCTCAACAACAACTACATGGGCATGGTGCGCCAGTGGCAGGAGCTGCTGCATGGCAACCGGCTGTCGGAATCCTACGTCGAGGCGCAGCCGGACTTTCTGGAGCTGGCGCGGGCCTATGGCTGGCATGGCATGCGCTGCGCCAGGCCGGGCGATCTGGACGCGGCCATCGAGGAAATGATCAACACGGACAAGCCCGTGTTCCTTGACTGCCAGGTGGCCAATCTGGCCAACTGCTTTCCGATGATTCCGGCGGGTCAGCCGCACAACGAGATGCTGCTGGGCGAGGAAACCGAAGACGCCGGCGCGGCCTGCGCATAAGGAGAACGACGATGACCGAAGAAGACCTTTCCGTGCCGCCCGCCTCCACCTATTTCATGGTGGAGGAAACCGATCCGGAGGAGCGGCACACGCTGTCGGTGGTGGTGGACAACCAGCCCGGCGTGCTGGCGCGGGTGATCGGCCTGTTCACGGCGCGCGGCTACAACATCGAGCAGCTCACCGTCTCGGAGGTGCATCACAAGCGCGGGGTTTCGCGCATCACCATCGTCACCTCGGCCACGCCGCATGTGCTGGAGCAGATCCGCTCGCAGCTGCGCCGCCTCGTGCCGGTGCATTCGGTGGCCGACCTGACCCTGCGCGGCGAGCCCATCGAGCGCGAGCTGGCGCTGGTGAAGGTGCGCGGCGAAAGCGAAAGCCGCATCGAGGCGCTGCGTCTGGCGGACGCCTTCCGGGCGCGGGTGGTGGACGCCAACACCGGCTCTTTTGTCTTTGAAATCACCGGAAAAACGCGCAAGGTGGATCAGTTCATCTCGCTGATGAAGCCGCTGGGCCTCATCGAGGTGGTGCGCACGGGCATCGCCGCCATTTCGCGCGGGCCCGAGGCGATGGAAGTCTGATCCGCCGCGCGGCCATGCCGCCGCCCGGCCTCTTTCGGAGACAACAGCCATGACCTGCAAGCTGTCGGTCAATCTCAATGCCGTGGCGCTGCTGCGCAACCGGCGCGATCTGCCCTGGCCCTCGGTGGTTGATCTCGGGCGGCTAGCGCTGGGCGCGGGCGCGGCGGGGCTGACGGTGCATCCCAGGCCCGACGAGCGCCACACGCGGCGCTCGGATGTGTTCGAGCTGCTCTCGATGATCCGCAAGGAATACGTGGACAAGGAGTTCAACATCGAGGGCTATCCGGACGCCCGCTGGATGGAGATCGTCGAGGAGGCCAGACCCGATCAGGCCACCCTGGTGCCCGATGATCCGGCTCAGGCGACCTCCGATCACGGCTGGAATTTCGCCGCCAGCGCGGACTTTCTGGCGCCGCTGGTGGCGCGGCTGAAGAAAAAGGGCATCCGCGTGTCACTGTTCGCCGATCCCTCGCCGGAGGGGCTGGACATCGCCAAAAGGCTGGGCGCGGACAGGGTGGAGCTCTATACCGGCCCATATGGCGAATGCCTGGGCGAGCAGCGCTGCGTGCACCGTGAATTGCAAAAGCTCATCGCGGCGGGGCAGGAGGCGCAATCGCTGGGGCTGGGGCTGAACGCCGGGCATGACCTGACCGTTTCCAACCTGACGCCGCTGGTCATGTCCCTGCCGATGCTTGACGAGGTTTCCATCGGTCACGGGCTGACGGCGGACGCCCTGAGTTTCGGCATGGCCGAGACGGTGCGCCGCTTCCGCCGGGCGCTGGGCGATCCGGTGTGATGCGGTAAAGCGTCCGGGAGACGCGAAGATTCATTGCCCGATGGGGCGATGGGGGGCTAAGAACAATCTGAATTTCCGCCGCTGGCCCGGCAAGGGCGCGGCGGGCTTGATAAACAACACTGCCAGCAGGGGAAAACACATGCGCGTTTATTATGACCGTGATGCGGACGTCAATCTGATCAAGTCGAAGAAGGTGGCCATCATCGGTTTCGGCTCTCAGGGCCATGCCCACGCCGAGAACCTGAAGGATTCCGGCGTCAAGGAGATCGTCGTGGGCCTGCGCCCCGGCTCGCCCTCGGCGAAGAAGGCCGAGGCGGCGGGGCTGAAGGTGATGAGCGTCGCCGAGGCCGCCGCATGGGCCGACGTGATGATGATGACCATTCCCGACGAGATTCAGGCCGATGTCTGGAAGGCCGAGATCGCGCCCAACATCAGGGACGGCGCGGCGGTGGCCTTTGCCCACGGCCTGAGCATTCACTTCAAGCTCATCGAGCCCAAGGACACCATCGACATCATCATGATCGCGCCCAAGGGCCCCGGCCACACGGTGCGCGGCGAATATCTGAAGGGCGGCGGCGTGCCCTGCCTGATCGCCGTGGCCCAGGACGCCACGGGCAACGCCCATGACATCGCCCTGTCCTATGCCTCGGGCATCGGCGGGGGGCGCTCCGGCGTCATCGAGACGACCTTCCGCGAGGAGTGTGAAACCGATCTGTTCGGCGAGCAGGCGGTGCTGTGCGGCGGTCTGGTGGAGCTTATCCGCGACGGCTTCGAGACGCTGGTGGAGGCCGGATACGCGCCGGAGATGGCCTATTTCGAGTGCCTGCACGAGGTCAAGCTGATTGTCGATCTGATCTACGAGGGCGGCATCGCCAACATGAACTACTCGATCTCCAACACGGCGGAATACGGCGAATACGTCTCCGGCCCGCGCGTGCTGCCGAAAAACCAGACGAAGAAGCGCATGAAGGCGGTGCTCGAAGACATCCAGCGCGGCCAGTTCGTCTCCGACTGGATGCGCGAATGCCAGGCCGGCCAGCCGAAGTTCAAGGCCACCCGGCGGCTCAACGACGAACACCCCATCGAGGAAGTGGGCCAGCGCCTGCGCGCCATGATGCCCTGGATCGCCTCCAACAAGCTGGTGGACAAGGAGAAGAACTGAACCGTCTTTCAGTCAGTCAATAAAAAAGGGCCGCTCCGGATGGGGCGGCCCTGTTCATGTGTCAAGAGAGGAGGGAGGGTCACATGAATTCTGCTCTCCTTGATAGCGGCAAATGGTTAAGATTTGATTAAAAGTTGTATCATCCCGCCAAAGGCCAATTGCGCGGCGCTTGGCGGGCGGGCACACTGGCGGCATGAGACATCATTTCATCACGGGCGCGGGCGGCGTGCTGCTGCATGCATGCGAGGCGGGCAGGCCGGAGGGGCCGGCCATCGTGTTTCTGCATGGCTGGGCGCAAAGCCATCTGGCGTGGCTGTTTCAGATGCGCGACAAGGCGCTTGTGGAGCGTTTCCGGCTGGTGGCGGTGGATTTGCGCGGCCATGGCATGTCCGGCGCGCCGCGGGGGGCGGAGCACTATACGGATAACGCCCCGTGGGCCGGTGACGTGGATGCGGTCATCAGGGAGCTAGAACTGGAAAGGCCGCTGCTGGCCGGGTGGTCCTATGGCGGCTCGGTGATCTGCGATTATCTCTCCATGCACGGCGCGCGGGCCATATCGGGCGTCAATCTCATCGCGCCCGCCGTTCTGTTCACCAGGGGCCAGCCGGGGCGCTGGTATGGGCCGGGGCTTCTGGACAACGCGGCGGGCGGGCGCAGCGCGGACATGGCCGAATCCATCGCCGCCATGCGCGGCCTCCTGCACGCCTGTTTCGTCCGGCCCGTTCCAGAAGAGTATTTCGAAATCCAGCTTGCCGCCTCCATGCTCTCGCGCCCGGATGTGCGCGGCGCGATGGTGCGCAAGCGGCTGGCCTACGAGGCCATGTTCGCAGGCCTTGAGGTTCCGGTGCTGCTCAGCCACGGAAGCGAGGATTCTGTGGTGCTGCCCGATGTCTCGAAAACCGTTGCCGGGATGATCCCCTCCGCGCGTCTTTCGCTCTATGAAGGCGCGGGCCACTGCCCCTACGCGGAGGTCCCGGAGCGCTTCAACGCCGAACTGGCGGACTTCGCCGCGAATTGCCAAGCCTGATGGCCGCCCCGGCGCATACCGCCGCGCGCGCCCTTTTCATCCCGGCTCCAGCCGCCAGATCATACCGCACGGACTTGAATCAATCTGTGAAGGCCCCGCCGCAAATGGCCGGAAAGCGCTTGAATCAATCTCTCAGGAGTGAAGATTTATTTCTTTATTTTCAATGAATTGCACGCAGTTTCTGAATCATTATAGCACATGCCTGAATCAATCTCTCAACAGCGCGCCGCGCGCAACTTCCTTCGCCTTCCCGGATATATTACCCGCGAAATCATTAATATCGCCTCAAGCGGGCGAGGCAGGTTTTTAACCGCCATAAGCGCGCCGAGCAACCCGCTACGGACAATAAAACGCCGGATTTCCATTCGCCTCCGATATGCTGTAAAACACTCCTCGGGAGCCGCCCGCGCGGCCCTTTGAAGACGCGGCAACGATCCTGACGATTCAGGCGCTCACGGCATGGCCATCTGGCGTTCACCTCTGCTCTATCTCGGCATCGCCATCATCCTCCTGGTGACGGCGGCGCTGGCCGCGCCCTTCGTCGTGGACTTCAACCGCTACAAACCCCGCGCCGAAGCATGGGGCGCGCGCCTCACCGGCCGCGAGGTGAAGATATCCGGCGATATCGATGTCTCTCTCTTCCCCTGGCCCACTCTGAAGCTGCGCGATGTCTCCGTGGCCAACCCGCCCGGCGCGCATCAGCCCTGGCTTCTGCACGCCGCCGAGATCAAGGCCCGCCTCTCCCTGGCGGCGCTGATGTCCGGACAGCTCGAAATCGAGAAGATCGATCTGCGCCAGCCCATCTTCGCCCTTGAGCGGCTGAAAGGCGGATACGGCACATGGAAACTGACGCCCAGGGCCCATATCCGCCTGCCCTTCTCGCCGGACCGCATCGCCGTGGCCGGAGTCACCATCGAGGACGGCGCGGTCATTCTCTCCGACGCCCGGCGCGGCGGCCAGGCCTCCATCGAACACATCAACGCCCACGTCTCCGCGCCCTCCCTCACCGGCCCCTGGCGGCTTGCCGCGACGGGCCGCATGCAGGGCGTGGAGATGACCTTCGCCATCAGCACCGGCAAATACCATGAGGGCCAGCCCCTGCGCGTCTCCGCCCGCGCCGCGCCGCGCAGGGCCGGCGGTTTCCGCTACACCTTCGACGGTGCGCTGGGCAGCCCGGAACCGGGCAGGATCAAGGGCCGCCTGCGCGCCGAGCCCGTGACCGCCAAGGGCAAGCAGAACCCCCTGCATGGTGTCTCGCTCTATGCCTTCAAGGCCGATGTGCTGGCGGACTTCAATGAAATCTGGCTGAAGAACATCGAGGCCGCCCCCCTCTCGGCGGCCCACAGCGCCAATACCGTCACCGGCGCGGCGCACATCGTGCTGGGCTCCATCCTCGTGGTGGAAGGCGCTCTCAAGGCGGCCCGCTTCGATCTCGATTACGCCCTGGGGCAGGATACCCGCGCGCGCCTTTTCGGCCCTTCCGGCCTGCGCTGGCTCTCGGACATGACCGCCGCCCTGCCCCGGGATATCCTTTTGCGGCTCGATCTGTCCGTCACCAATCTGCTGGCCGGCGGCGAGACGCTGGAAGGCCTGCGCATGGCGCTGGACGCCTCATCCGAGCAGCTGGCCGTCAACGCCTTCTCCGTCTCCCTGCCCGGCCAGACGTCTCTCGCCTTCACCGGCCAGCTGCTGCCGGACGCGGACAAGCCGCAGCTGGGCGGCAAGGCGGAACTCGACAGCCACTCCCTGCGTGATTTCGTCATCTGGGCCCTGCCCGGGCACGCCGCGGCCATCACCCGCGTATGGAGCGGCGCGCGCGGCCGGCTCAAGCTGGACGCCGCCATGGACATCACCCCGCGCAGCTTCCGCCTCACGAAAGGCCAATACGAGCTGGACGGCTCCGAAGGGCTGCTCGTCACCACCTTCCGGCGCGACGAAAAAGGCGCGGGCCATCTCGATCTGCGTGTCAACGCGGGCGTTCTCGACATCGACCGCTACGCCCCTTCCGGCCTGGCCGCCGCGAATGGCCAAGGGCAGGGAACGGATATTCTCGATCTGCTCGCCGCCGCCATGGGCATGGGCGAAACCGCCCTTGGCGTCTCCGCCAGCCGGATGCACATCTGGGGCCTGCCCATGCGCGATGTGGCCATCGACATTCTCGCCAACCCCGATCTGGTGGAAATCCGCAATTTCGACATCGGCTCGCTCAAGGGGGCGAAGATCGACATGGCCGGGCTGATGAAGTTCCCCGGCGGCGGCGTCGAGGGCAGCATGGACACCCGCGTCACCGCCTCCGACGGCCGCCCCCTGTGGCGGCTCCTCGCCGGGCTTGAATCCTCCGGCGAAAACGATCCGCAATGGCTGCGCAAGGTCGGCGGCATCGATCTTGACCTGAAAGCCTCCGCCAAAGCTCTGGACAAGGGCGCGCAAATTGATGCCACGCTCACCGGCAAGGCCGGCCCGGCCAGCATCAGCGGCACGCTGGCCTTCACCGGCCTGCCTGCCCGCTGGCGCAAGGCCCAGATCAAGCTGGACGCC
>JALUFY010000123.1:677-15676 GCA_027051995.1 Hyphomicrobiales bacterium | reverse complement strand
GGCATGAAGCAGGGAAAGCCCGCCGCCGTGCTGAGCAGCCTGTGCACGAACTGCGGGCGGTGCGCGGATATCTGCGCGAAGAACGTTTTCGCCTTCGGGCTGGTGCTGCCGCGCGAGCGGATGGCCGGGCCGAGCCGGGAAGGGGCCGGAAAGGCGGAGGATGGAACAATCAAGCAAGCACCATGATGGAGGAAGTCATGAAAACATATCTGGCAATCGGTATCGCGGCCATGTTCGCCGCAAGCGCGGGCCTGGCGGGCGCGGCGGAGGTGCATTCGCTGCGCGGCGATCTGGAGCTGAATGCTCCGGCCAAGGAGTTTCACAAGAAGAAACAGATGATCGTCAACGGCAAGGTCAAGCGCAACTGGAAACTCCAGCCGCCGGTCATTCCGCACAAGATCGGCAAGGAACGCATATCGCTGGACGAGAACACCTGCTTCCGCTGCCATTCGCCGGATACCTACAAGTCCGAGAAAGCGCCGATGATCTCCAAGACGCACTTCAAAAATCCGGACAAACCGGCGGAGAAGGAGCTCATCAAGCGGCGCTACTACTGCTTCCAGTGCCATGTGCCGCAAGTGGAGGCCAAGCCGCTGGTGGAGAATACCTTCAAACCTGGCGACTGAGAGCGATAAGAGTTTCGAGGGGATGGGGCGGCCCGCCGCCGTCCGTGAGCAGATCAAAGGCTCGCGGGAGGCGGCTGGCGCGTCCGCGCGCAGCAAGGAAATGGAGAGCTGATCATGAGTGATAGCGAAAACGGGAGCGGGGCCAGGGAACACGTGGGGTTCATCAAGGGGGCATGGCGGTGGATCTGGCAGAAGCCATCACGCTATTCCACCGGCGCGATGCTGATATTCGGCTTCATCGCCGGTATCGTCTTCTGGGGCGGCTTCAACTGGGCGCTGGAAGCGACGAACAACGAGGCCTTCTGCATCTCGTGTCACGAGATGCGCGACAACGTTTACAAGGAATATCAGGATTCGCCGCACTACATGAACCGTTCGGGCGTGCGCGCCACCTGCCCGGACTGCCATGTGCCCAAGGAGTGGATTCACAAGATCATCCGCAAGATCCAGGCGTCCAACGAGGTCTATCACAAGATCATGGGCACCATCAGCACGCGGGAGAAATTCCTCAAGCACCGTCCCGAGCTGGCGCTGCATGTGTGGAAGACCATGAAATCCACCAATTCGCGCGAGTGCCGCAACTGTCACAACGAAAACTTCATGGATTTCGACAAGCAGGACGAGCGCTCCGCCGACCGCCACGAGGTGGCCTTCGACAACGGCATGACCTGCATCGATTGCCACAAGGGCATTGCCCATCACCTGCCCAAGGGCTGGAAGGAGATCGCCAAGAAGAACGGCCTGATGCCCAAGGACGTGCAGGAATAAACAGGCGAAAAGCCTGCACGCATCAGCGGGGAGCCGCTCCGGGGTCAAGCCCCGGGGCGGCTTTTTTTGTGCGCGCGGCGAAAAGGGATGGACTTTCGCCGTTGCCGGAGGCTTATGGAAAGGGCGTTTCTTGACAGGCGCGGGGTGCGCCGGGGGCGGAAGGAGCAGGAGGTTTGGAGATGGCCACGGGCGGCGAGGTTGTTGCCGGGGCGCTGGAGGCGCAGGGCGTCAAACGGGTGTTCTGCGTGCCGGGGGAGAGCTATCTGCCCATTCTCGCGGCGCTGGACGGATCGCCCATAACGCCCATCGTGTGCCGCCACGAGGGGGCGGCCAGCATGGCGGCGGAGGCCACCGGCAAGCTGACCGGGCGGCCCGGCGTGGCCATCGTCACGCGCGGGCCGGGCGCGGCCAACGCGGCCAGCGGCGTGCACGTGGCGCAACAGGATTCCACGCCGCTGGTGCTGCTGGTGGGGCAGGTGGCCACCTGGATGCGCGGGCGCGACGCCTTTCAGGAGGTGGATTACGCCGCCATGTTCGGCGGCATGTGCAAGCGCGTGGAGGAGGTGCATGACGCCGGCCGCCTGCCGGAGGCCATGGCGCGGGCCTTCGCCGCAGCCATGAGCGGCCGGCCGGGGCCGGTGGTGCTGGCGCTGCCGGAGGATGTGCTCTCCGGCGAGGCGGAAGACGCGCCAGCGCCGGTGCGTTCGGATGCGCCCGCGCCGGAAGCGGCGGCGGATGCGCTGGCGCGCATGAGCGGGGCGCTGAAAGAGGCGGACAGGCCGCTTGTCATCGCGGGCGGCTCGCGCTGGGACGCGGAAGGGCGCAAGGCGCTGATGGATTTCGCCGCCAGGGCCAAAATCCCGGTGGCCGTGTCCTTCCGCCGTCAGATGCTGTTTGACGCCCTGCATCCGGCCTATGCGGGGGATGTTGGACTGGGGATCAACCCGAAGCTGAAGGCGCGCATCGAGGCGTGCGATCTGCTCATTCTGCTGGGCGGGCGCTTCTCCGAGGTTCCCTCGCAGGGCTTCTCCCTGCTCGGCGTTCCCGATCCGGGCAAGCGCGTCGTGCATGTGCATCCGGGCGCGGAGGAGCTGGGCAGGGTTTACCGTCCCTGGCTGGGCATCAACGCCCTGCCCGGGCGCGTCGCGGCGGCGCTGGCGGAGGCTTCCGGCGGGGTCAAGCGCGATGGGGAATGGATGGCGGCGGCGCACGCGGACTATCTGGAATGGAGCGGGCAGCCGCCGGCCATGCCCGGTGCTGTGCAGATGGGCGATATCGTCTCCTGGCTGCGCGATCATCTGGATGATGACGCCATCATCACAAACGGAGCGGGCAATTACGCCATCTGGATTCACCGCTTCTGGCGATACCGGTCATGGAACAGCCAGCTTGCGCCGGTGTCCGGCTCGATGGGATACGGCCTGCCCGCCGCGCTGGCGGCCAAGCTTGAGGAGCCGGAGCGCACGGTGGTGTGCTTCGCCGGGGACGGCTGTTTTCAGATGACCATGCAGGATTTCGCCACCGCCGTGCAGTATGGCGCGAACATCATCGTCATCGTGGTGGACAACGGCCAGTATGGCACCATCCGCATGCATCAGACGCGGCGCTTTCCCGGCCGGGACTGCGCCACGCGGATCACCAATGCGGATTTCGCGGCTTATGCCGAGGCCTGCGGCGGGGCGGCCTGGCGGGTGGAGAAAACGGAAGACTTCTTCACCGCCTTCAGGCAGGCGCGAAAGGCCGGGAAACCGGCGCTCATCCATGTGAAGATCGCACCGGAGGCGCTGGGGCCGGGGATCACGGCGTGAGCGAATTGCGCCGCCGGGTTTCTTGCTATTCGTCGGCGAGGCGCACGATGACATCTATGCTGGCGACCTTCGCGCCCTCGGGCAGGGGGGGCATTTTGGAGATCATCAGCTGATCGCCGGGGATGTCGATCAGGCAATCGTGCTTTTGCGAATAGAAGTGGTAATGCTCGGTGGTGTTCGTGTCGTAGAAGGCCTTTGCGCCATCGGCGATGACCTCGCGCAGAAGACCGGCGCGGGTGAACTGATTGAGCGTGTTGTAGATGGTGGCCAGGGAGATCGAGAGATCCTTCTTGGCCGCCTCGCGGTGCAGCTCCTCGGCGGTGACATGGCGGTCGCCATTGGCGAACAGCTCCATGGCCAGGGCGATGCGCTGGCGTGTCGGGCGCAGGCCCGCGCCGCGCAGCTTCGCGATAACCTGATCCTGTGTCATTTTCTTCATGTTCATCGTCCCGAAAAGCCGGTGTTCCGCCTCCCTGTATAGGATGAACGATAATAATTCGCAACTTATTGATTCTTCTTGCCCTTCCATCTGGTAAAAAGGGCAGGAGGGCGGGGCGGCGTTTTGCGCGCCTGTCACAGCCAGCCCGCGAGCTCCTGGCGGGCGATTTGCTCCAGCATCTCCATGCCGGCGTCCGAATCGTTCAGGCAGGGGGCCACGGCGAAGTTTTTTCCGCCCGCGGCGCGGAATGTCCCGCCCGCCGCCAAGGCGATTTCCTCCAGTGTTTCCAAGCAGTCGGCGGCGAAGGCCGGGGTGATGACGAGCAGGTTCTTCACGCCCTCGCCGGCCAGTCTTTCGATGGTTTCCGCCGTATAGGGCCGGAGCCATTCGGCGCGGCCCAGGCGCGACTGAAAGGTGGTGATCAGCTCCTCTTCGCCCATCCCCATGGCCTCGCGCAGCAGCCGCGATGTCTCCAGACAATGGGCCTGATAGGGATCGCCCTTGTCCACCATCGCCTTTGGCAGGCCGTGATAGGAGGCCAGGATCTTGTCAGGCGTCCAGGGAAGGGCCTCCATCTGGCCGCGCAGCGTGCGCGTCAGCGCCTCGATGTGGGCGGGATGATTGTAATAGGGCGGCACAATGCGCAAGGCGGGCTGGTGGCGCATGGCCTTCAGTGTATCGGCCACGGCGTCCATCACCGTGCCGGTGGTGGAGGCGGCGTATTGCGGATAGAGCGGAAACAGGACGATGCGGGCAAAGCCCTCTTCCATCAGCGCCCGGATGCGCGCGCCGATGGCGGGCCGGCCATAGCGCATGGCCCAGTCCACCCGCACGCCATCGCCCAGCCGCGCCTGAAGCTTTTCCGCCTGGGCGCGGGTGATGGTCTTCAGCGGCGATTCGCCGCGTTCGTGGTTCCATATCTTTTCATAGGCGGCGGCGGACTTTTTCGGGCGGAAGGGCAGAATGACGCCATTGAGAATGAGGCTCCACAAAGGCCGGGGCATCTCCACGACGCGGGGGTCGGAGAGAAATTCGCGCAGGTAGCGGCGCACATCGGCCACAGACGTGCTTTCCGGCGTTCCAAGGTTGATCAGCAGCAGGGCGGGCCTTGTGTTGGAGGATGGCATGGCGTCTTGTCCTGAGTGGAAACGGGGATGATCAGAAATCCGGCCAGGCCTCGCGCAGGCGGCCGCCCGTGCGCAGGGGAGCGATATGGGTGGCCAGGCCCGTCTTGTCATCGGTCTGGACGAACACGCCGCAGATGGTGGCCGGGCCTCTGGCCGGGACGAAGCGGGAGGAAAAGAGCTTGGTGGTGAAGCGGCGCACCGGCTCGTCCTTTTCCATGCCGATGACCGAATCGTAATCGCCGCACATGCCCGCGTCGGTCTGGCAGGCGGTGCCTTCCGGCAGGATTTGCGCATCCGCCGTGGGCACATGCGTGTGGGTGCCCACCACCAGGGAGGCGCGTCCGTCGCAGAACTGGGCCATGCCCATTTTCTCCGAGGTCACCTCGGCGTGCATGTCTATGACGACGGCGTCCGCCGCCTCGCCCAGCGGGCAGGCGGCAAGCTCCTTCTCCACCGCCGCGAAGGGGCAATCCAGATTGGGCATGTAGATCTGGCCCATCGGATTGAGCACCAGCACGCGCCGCCCGTCCGCCGCCTCGAAAAGCCCCGCGCCGCGTCCCGGCGTTCCCGCCGGGTAATTGAGCGGGCGCAACAGGCGTTCCTGACGGTCGATGAAGACTAGCGCCTCGCGCTGATCGAAGGTGTGATTGCCGGTGGTGATGGCGTCCGCGCCCGCGTCGAGCAGCTGCTGGCAGATCTTTTCGGTGATGCCGAAGCCGCCCGCCGCGTTCTCTCCGTTGACGATGACGAAATCGGCCCTCAGCCGCTCGCGCAGACCGGGCAGCTGGTTGATGACGGCCTTGCGCCCGGCGCGGCCGACGATATCGCCAAGAAACAGAATGCGCATGAAAACTCCTTTCAGGCGGCGGCGCGGATGACGCCGCGATCGGTGATGATCCAGTCCAGGGGCTGGTCGGTGGCCCGCGCCGGGATGGCGTCCAGTTGCTGGCCGGAGTATGCCGCGCCGATGGCCGTCACCGGCCCGCCGGGGCGGGCGCGCAGGGCGGCCAGGGTGCGGTCATAATAGCCGCCGCCATAGCCGAGACGGTTTCCGGCTGCGTCGAAGGCGGCCAGCGGGATTATGAGAATGGCGGGGCTTGTCACGGGGGCGTCCTGCGGCGGGACGGGAATGCCGAAAGCGCCGGGGACGAGCGTCTCTCCCGGCAGGTAACGGCGGAAGATCAGGGGCGCGTCCGCCTTGTCAATCACCGGCAGGGCCAGCGCGCGCCCCAGCAAAGCGAGCGCCTCCATCAATGGCGTGACGCTGATTTCATGGCGCACCGGGACATAGCCGGAGATGACATCGCCTTGCAGCGAGGCGATGAGCTCAAGGCCGTTGGCGGCCAGGCGCCTGGCCGCGAGCTCCCCCGCCGCGTGGGCCATCATGGCGCGGGCGGCCAGGGCGTTCTTGCGCAATGTCTGCTTGTCGGGAGCGGCGGATGTCATGCGCCATGCATGGCGCGCTCTGTGCGGGGTGTCAAGCGCGGCGGGCCGCCCTGGCCGTGTGGAATAGTGATCCCGGGTCCCTGCGTTAGCAGGTGGGCGCCGTGTGTCCAGGGCCACGGCCAAGGACAGGGACAGCTCCCTGGGTGGTGATTTAGAGGCCCCTGGGAAAAGTATCCATCACGCGCCGGGCAGCGCCGCCGCATGAGCGAATGTAGGCAATCGCGCCGCCGGTGTGAAGGGGCGCACTCCCGCCGGAGGGCGAAATGCGCGTTCCGCCGATGGCGCGCCGGGCCTTGTCCCTGTGCCAGAACGGGACGGGAAAGAATGGGCGGGCTGGCATGGTTCTTGATGCCGCAAGGGTGAGATTCCTGAATGGATAACGGGATGGACAGATCATGCTCGCGCCGGAAAGACCCATGACGATCAGCATATTCCACGACGTGGACGACGCCAGGGAGCGCTGGCTGGCCCTGCAGGCGCGCGCCATGGCGGCGCCGTTCCAGACCCTGGAGTGGTGCGAGCGGCTCTATGCCGGGCCGGGCGCCATGCTGGGAGCCGCGCCGCTGATCGTCATCATCCGCGACAGGACAACCCGGCGGGACGTGGCGCTGCTGCCGCTGGCGCTGGGGACGCGGGGCAATCTGAGCGTCATCACCTTCGCCGATTTCGGCCTGTCGGACTACGCCTTCCCCATGATCGCCAAGGACTCGGACTTCTCCGGAGCCGATCTGGCGCGTTTGTGGCCGGATATCCTGGCCGGGCTGCCGAAGGCCGATCTGGTGCATTTCGACAAGCTCCCGGCCCTCCATGAAGGGCTGGACAATCCCGTCATGGGGCTGGGCGGGGCAAGTGTGATGAAGCTCGGCGCATGGGCCCTGAAGCTGCCGGAAAGCTGGCTCGATTATCAGGCCATGCTGGGCCACAAGGCGCGCCGCGATCTGCGCCGCAAGACGCGCAAGCTGGGCAGGATTGGTCCGATGAAAACCTTCATGGTGCGCCAGGGCGAAGATGCCGCGCGGCTCATGGACAGTCTGCGGCGGATGCGCGCGGAGCGCTTCGGGGCGCTCGGCCGCGCGGATGCTTCCGGCGAGGATGCCGCGCACGCCTTCTATCGCGGCCTGGCCGAAAGCGGGGCGGGCGGCATGCCCGTGCTTTCGGCGATGAAGGTGGATGGAGAAGTGCGCGCCATCGTCTTCGGCCTGTTGCGCGGCGCGCGGTTTTACATGCTGGCCCTGACCTTCGCGCATGGCGACAGGGAGCTGGCGAGATGCTCGCCGGGGCTGGTGCTGGTGCATGAAACCATGGCGGAGCTGCACAAGCACGGGCTGAAGACCTACGACTTCACCCTTGGTGACGAGCAATACAAGGCGAGCTTCGCGGCGCGGCGCATCGAACTGTTCGAGATTCTCCAGCCGCTGAGCGCGCGCGGTAAGCTCTTCGCCATGACACACAAGGCGCGCAGACGGGCGAGCCGGCTGAAGCAGGAGATGCTGAGCAGGCTGCCCCGGAGCGCCGGGCGCGGGCGAAAATGAGGCAGAGGCCATGAAACGATCCGCCATACACGAGCCGGCACAGGCCCATGAGGGCGCAACTCCGCCCAGCGCGCGCTCCACGGGGCTCGTCTTCGCCGCCATTTGCGCGCTTGTGGCCTTCAAGCTGCGCCATTCGGGCTGGCTGTGGCCGGCCGCCGCCCTAGCAGGCGGTTTCGCTTTTGCTTCATGGCTCAAGCCCGCCCTGCTGGAGCCGCTGAACCGGGCGTGGTTCCGTCTCTCGCTGCTGCTGGGCAGGATCGTCACGCCCGTCGTCATGGGCGTGCTCTTCTACGGGGTCATCACGCCCTTTGGCCTGCTCATGCGCCTGAAAAGCGCCGATCCGCTGCGCCTGAAGCGTGACGCGGCGGCGGAGACATACTGGCGCGAACGCGACGGGACAAACGACATGCGCAAGCAATTCTAGGGTTCATTTCCGGGTTTCAAGGAGGCAATCATCATGACCTTTCTCGCCGAACTGAAGGACTACATCACCAGCCGCGGAAAATGGTGGCTGGCGCCGGTTCTGCTGCTGCTGCTGGTCATCGGCGGCCTGCTGGTTCTCGCCCAGGGCTCCGCCGTGGCGCCGTTCATCTACACGATTTTCTAGAGAACGGTCACAACGGCGAGGCGCGGAGCGCGGATAAGGAGACGCGGGCATGCGGGTGCTTGGCATATCGGCCTATTATCACGACTCGGGGGCGGCGCTCGTCGAGGACGGGCGCATCGTGGCCGCCGTGCAGCAGGAGCGCCTGACGCGCGTCAAGCATGACAACTCCTTCCCCGGCAAGGCCATTGAGGCAGTGCTGGAGATCGCCGGGATCAGTCTGGGCGAGGTGGATCACGTCTGCTTCTACGAAAAGCCGTTCGTCAAGTTCGAGCGGCTTCTGGAGACCTATCTGGCCTTCGCGCCGCGCGGATACCGCTCCTTCGCCACGGCCATGCCGGTGTGGGTCAAGGACAAATTGTTCCAGAAATCGGCCCTGTTGAAGGCGCTGAAGGCCGTGGAGGATGCGCCGGGGCTGGAGGAGCGGCTCTTGTTCGCCGAACATCACCAGAGCCACGCGGCCAGCGCCTATTATCCCTCGCCGTTCGACGAGGCGCTGGTGCTGACGCTGGACGGCGTTGGCGAATGGGCGACGACGACGGTGGGTATCGGGCGCGGCGACGATCTGGAGATCGTGAAGGAAATCCGCTTTCCCCATTCGCTGGGGCTGCTCTATTCGGCCTTCACCTATTACACCGGCTTTCGCGTCAACTCCGGCGAATACAAGCTGATGGGCCTGGCTCCCTATGGCGCGCCGGTTTACGCGGACCTGATCCGCGACAAATTGCTGGATGTAAAGGATGATGGCTCCTTCTGGCTGGACATGGATTATTTCGGCTACGCCACCGGCCTGACCATGACGAACCGGCGGTTTGATAACCTCTTCGGCGGGCCGCCGCGCGCCCCGGAAAGCCCGCTGACGCAAAAGGAAATGGACATCGCCGCCTCCATCCAGACAGTCACCGAGGACATCCTGCTGACCATGACGCGGTCACTGGCGGAGGAATACGGCATGCCCAACCTGTGCCTGGCCGGCGGCGGGGCGCTCAATTGCGTGGCCAATGGCAAGATGCTGCGCGACGGGGCCTTCGAGAACATCTGGATTCAGCCTGCGGCGGGCGACGCCGGAGGGGCGCTGGGGGCGGCGCTGGCGGCCTGGCACCAGCATCTGAAGGGGGCGCGCGCGCCGCTGGAGGATGGGATGCGCGACCGCATGCGGGGTGCCTATCTGGGCATGGAGTTTTCGCAAGACGAGATCGAGCGCAGGCTGAAGGCCGCCGGGGCGCGCTTTTCCGTTCTGGCGGATGATGATCTCTTCGCCCGCGCCGTGGAGCGGCTGGAGGCCGGCGACGCGGTGGGCTGGTTCCAGGGGCGCATGGAGTTCGGCCCGCGCGCCCTTGGCGGGCGCTCCATCCTCGGCGATCCGCGCAACCCGGAGATGCAGAAGACGCTCAATTTGCGCATCAAGTATCGCGAGAGCTTCCGCCCCTTCGCCCCCTCGGTGCTGCGCGAGCATGTCTCCGAATGGTTCGATCTGGAAGCGGATTCCCCCTACATGCTGATCGTCGCCGATGTGGCGCGGGACAAGCTGCTGCCCCCGCCGGAGGGGGCGGAGAACCTCTCCGGCCTGGAGCGGCTGAACATTGCACGCTCGCAAATCCCGGCGGTGACGCATGTGGACAATTCGGCCCGCATCCAGACGGTGCATGCGGACACCAACCCGCGCTATCACCGCCTCATCTCGGCGTTCTTCGAGAAGACCGGCTGCCCGGTGGTGGTCAACACCTCCTTCAACGTGCGCGGCGAGCCCATCGTCTGCACGCCGGAGGACGCCTTTCACTGCTTCATGGGCACGGAGATGGAAACCCTGGTCATCGGCAACTGCCTGCTGCGCAAGGAGGAGCAGGATGCGGCGCTGGCCAAGGATTACAAGGATCGCTTTGATCTGGACTAGGCCGCGCCAGCCTGTCATGATCCGCCCATGAGCGAAAACGGGACAGACCCGCGCGACGGCATCGATGAGGCCCATCTGGCCCGCCGGCGCATGGCGCGCGAGATGAAGCGGCTGGACGAACAGGGCGAAAAGCTGCTGGGCGGCGGCCTGCCCCATGAGGAGGCGGCGGAAGGCGACTGGACGGAGGTCTGGGGCCGGCGCATCGGCCGCTCCCTTGGCTATGCCTTCGCGCTCTACCTCATCTGGCATCTTCTGAGCACATACGTGCTGAAATAGGGCGCAAACTGCATCAGATCCGGCGGAGGGAAGCGAAGGGGATGCGCGGCTATTACTTCGCCGCCCTGAGAACCGTGGCCAGCATGGGGAAGACGCCGTCGGCGGCGGCCAGCACGTTGCAGGTTTTCAGCACGTCCGCGCCGGAATTGTCGAGATCCTCGACGCGCCCGCCGGCCTCGCGCACCATGAGCACGCCGGCCGCGATGTCCCAGATCTTCAGGCCGCGCTCCCAGTAGCCGTCGAAGCGCCCCGCCGCCAGCCAGGCGAAATCCAGGGAGGCCGCGCCGAAACGGCGCAGGCCCGCCACCTGCGCGGAAACCACCGCCAGCTCCTTGCGGAATTGCGCCAGATCAGCGCGCCCGCGATGCGGACAGCCATTGACGATGACCGCCTCGCTCAGCCCCTTGCGGGCCGATGCGCGCAGCCGCCTGTTGTTGAGAAAGGCCCCGCGCCCGCGCTCGGCGATGAACATGTCGTCGGTGACGGGATTGTAGATCAGCCCGGCGATCAGATCATCGCCCTTCTTCAGGGCGATGGACATGGCGAAATGGGGGATGCCGTGGATGAAGTTGGTGGTGCCGTCCACCGGATCGATGATCCAGAAATGCTCGCCATCGCCGCTTTCGTCCTCGCCCTCCTCCAGGATGAAGCCGAAAGCCGGGCGGGCGTGATGCAGCTCGCCGCGCAGAATGTCCTCGGTGCGCCTGTCGGCGCGGGTGACGAAATCCGCCGGGCCCTTGCGCGACACCTGAAGGTTCTCCACCTCGCCGAAATCGCGCCGCAGGGGCCTCGCCGCCTTGCGCGCGGCCTTCACCATGACGTTGACGAGCGCCGAATTGACCATGTGTCCTGTCCTGCCGGATTTTGCCGTGTTCGCGCCCCTTGCGCGGAGCGGGCGGGGAGAGCCTACGATTCCGCCCGTTTGGAATAGGTGCAGTCCTCGGTGCTGACGACGATCTTCTCGCCCGCCGTGATGAAGGGCGGCACCATGACGCGCAGGCCGTTTTCCAGAACGGCGGGCTTGTAGGAAGAGGCCGCCGTCTGGCCCTTGACCACCGGATCGGCCTCGACGACCTCCAGGGTGACGAACTGCGGCAGGGAGACGCCCAGCGGCTTGTCCTCGTGGGATTCCACCGTCACCACCATGCCGTCCTGCAGGAAAGCGGCGCGATCGCCGATGAAGTCGCGCGGCAGCTCGATCTGGTCATAGGTTTCCATGTCCATGAACACCAGCATGTCGCCCTGCTCGTAGAGATACTGGTAATCCTTCTGCTCAAGGCGCACCTTCTCGACGTTTTCCGTCGCCCGGAAGCGCTCGTTGAGCTTGGTGTTGCCGACGATGGCCTTCATTTCTACTTGGGCGAAGGCTCCGCCCTTGCCCGGCTTGACGTGATCAACCTTCGTCACCACCCAGAGCTGATCCTTGTGCAGCAGCACATTGCCCGGCTTGACTTCGTTGCCCTGTATTTTCATCGCGTTAGAATCCTGCTCTTGCCTGCTTCCGGCGCATGGATGCCGGAATGTAATTCGTCCAGCGCCCTTCTAGAGCATTTCGCCCTGTCAGGTAAGGTTATTTTTTCCTGCCCGCCCCGGCTTGCGCCTTGCCCGGTTTCGCACCCGGCTTTGCCTTGTGTTTCAGCGCGGAGCGGAATTTCGGCCCGCCGGAGGGCAGGGAGCCCTTGCCGCCCGCGGTCTGCGAAACCTGGCGCATCTTCGTCGGCCTGAAACGGGCCGCGCGCACCCTGGCCGCCTTCAGCTGATCGTCCGTCAGATGCTTGAGAAACAGATCAAGCCATGTGTCGTGCTGGCCGCCCTGTTTGGCCAGCAGATACCACTTGGCCGCCTCCACCGGTTTCTGATTGACGCCGCGCCCGGCGGCGTAGAGCCGCGCCAGCCGCCTTTGGGCCACCGGAGAGCCGCAGCGGGCGGCGTATTCCAGCCATTGCGCGCCGATCTTTTCGCTCTTGCTCACGCCCTGGCCGCGAAACACCAGTTCGCCATATTCCAGCGCCGCCTGGGGCAGGCCATTGAGGGCGGCCTTCTTGAACCATTCCGAGGCGGCGGTGAAATCCTTATCCACGCCCTTGCCGGTGGCGTAGAGGACGCCGAGATTGTATTGCGCCAGAGCGAAGCCCTTGTCCGCCGCGCGGCGGAACCAGTAGGCGGCGCGCTTCCAGTCCGGTTTCATGCCGCTCACGCCGGTGAACAGCAGACCGAGATTGTATTGCGCCGCCACATGTCCGCGCCGGGCCGCCTCGCGGGCCCATTTCAGCGCCTTGTCCAGATCCTTGCGGCCCAGCTTGCCATCCAGATGCAGCATGGCCAGGGCGAACATGGCCCCCACATGGCCGGCCTTGGCGGCCTTCTGGAACCAGGCGGCGGCGGCGGCCGGATTTCTGGCCACGCCCTGACCGTTTTCCAGCAGAACGCCCATCATGGCCTGGGCTTCCCTGTCGCCCTTGTTGGCCAGTTCGCGGGCGATTTTCAATGCCTCGCCATACTGGTGATCCTCATAGAGCGCCACGGCCTCGTTGAAGGACGCCGCGCGGGCCATTCCGGCTCCGCCAAGAGCCAGCAGCGGCAACATGGCCGCAAGGGCGGCGCATCGCATGAAGCGGGCGGGGGTCATGATGTCTCTCCCTCGCCGATGGCCGTCATGGTTTCCGCGATGATGCGCGCGGCCCTTTCGGGGCTTTCCCACATGTCCGCGCCGGGGAGGATAAAATCCGCGCCGCGCCGGGCCAGATCGCGCGCCGCGCCGGGCGCGGCCGGGTGCAGGGCGACAACGGGGATGACGAACATCTCTACCCACCAGTCCAGCATGTTTTCTCCGCCAGCTTCCAGCCGCTGATCCAGCGCCAGATAATCGATCCCCGCCAGGCCCAGATCCATGGCCTCGTGGCGCTTGCCCCGGCATTCGCCGCCGATGATGGCCTCTTCGCCCAGCATCTGGCGCGCCGCCCCGGTGGCCCTGGCTCCGGATGTGACATGAACGCCATCCGCGCCGAGCCGTGATGCAAGTGCCGCGTCATCCTCGATCACCACCGCCACGCCGCCTGCCTGACCGGCCTCGATCAGGGCCTTGGCCAGCGCCTCTTCATGGCCGCCGTCTTCATCCGCGCGCACCAGAAGGCAGGCCACATCGCCCGCCGCGCGGGCCGTCTTCAGACATGATACGGCAAGCCCGGCTCCAATGCCGGGCGGGGTTGCGAGAAAAAGCCGTGCGGCGGGTTCGCTCATGGATGACACGCGTCCTGAATCAAAGGGACGCCGGCGAGGTGATTCCGGCGCGGGAGAAAGCATAAGAGAGTTTGGCGATGGCGAAAAGCGGGCAGAGGCATAAAAAAGATTAATTTTCTCCGTCCTCGCCCCCTTCCCCGGGGACAGGCGCGGCGTGGCCAAGCCGCGCCAGCGCCGCATCCGCCGCCGCCTGGGCGGTGATGCCGAAATGGGCGAAGAGCACCGGCGCGGGGGCGGATTCGCCAAAGCCGGACATGCCGATGAAAATGTCATCGCGCGATATGAAGCGCCACCAGCCATCGCGCACGCCCGCCTCGATGGCCACGCGCACGCGCTCCTTGCCGATGATCCGCGCCTTGTGCTCCTCGTCCTGGCGGTCGAACAGCTCCATGCAGGGCACGGAGACGACGCGCGCCGGATAGCCCGCCGCCTGAACGATCTCGCGCGCCTTCAGCGCCAGCGCCACTTCCGAGCCGGAGGCATAGAACACCACCCGGGATTCGCCCTCTTCGCCGGCGGCCAGCTCATAGGCGCCGAGCGCGCACAGGTTGGTCTTTTCTACTGTGAGGCGCATCGGCGGAACCTTCTGGCGGGTCAGCGCCAGAATGGAGGGCCGCCGGGCGCATTGCAGGGCCAGCTGCCAGCATTCTGCCGTCTCCACCGCGTCGGCGGGGCGGAAGACGTTGATCCCCGGCATGGCGCGGAAGGCCGCCAGATGCTCCACCGGCTGATGGGTCGGGCCGTCCTCGCCGACGCCGATGGAGTCGTGGGTGAAGACATGAACCGCTCTCAGCTTCATCAGCGCGGAGAGGCGGATGGCTCCGCGCGCGTAATCGGAAAAGACGAAAAACGCGCCGCCATAGGGGATGATGCCGCCATGGGCCGCCAGGCCGTTCATCGCCGCGGCCATGCCATGCTCGCGCACGCCGTAATGCACGTAGCGCCCCTCGCGGTCATCCGCCGAAAAGACGCCCATGTTTTCGGTGAAGGTCTTGTTGGAGCCCGTCAGATCCGCCGAGCCGCCCATGGTTTCGGGCAGAACCTCGTTGATCACCTCCAGCGCCACATGCGAGGCCTGCCGCGTCGCCATCTCCAGGGCCTCCTCGGCCAGACGGGCGCGCAATTCGCGCATCGCGGGGCGGAAGGCTTCCGGCAGCTCGCCCTTCATGCGCCGCTCGAATTCGGCCCGTTCGTCGGGCAGAAGCGCATCAAACCGGGCCTGCCAGGCCTTGCGCGCCT
>JALUFY010000123.1:0-667 GCA_027051995.1 Hyphomicrobiales bacterium | reverse complement strand
CGCGCCGTGCGGCCGCGCGGCCCGGCCGGCGGCCAGGCGGCGCGGGTTTCGCTGGGGATTTCGGAGGGCTCCTTGCAGGGCCAGCCGAGGCTTTCGCGCACCTTGGCGATTTCGTCTTCCGGCAGCGGCGCGCCATGCACGGCGGAGGTTCCCTCGAAATCCGGCGCGCCAAAACCGATGGTGGTCTTGCAGGCGATATAACTGGGCCGGTTCTGCTCGCGGGCTTCCTCCAGGGCGGTGAGAATGGCCTTCTGGTCATGTCCGTCAACGCTGGCTACATGCCAGTCCGAGGCGGCGAAACGCGCCAGTTGATCAGTCGAATCCGCCGTCCTGACCGCCCCGTCGATGGTGATGCCGTTGTCGTCATGCAGCACGATGAGGCGCGACAGCCGCAAATGCCCGGCCAGGGCGATGGCCTCCTGCGAAACGCCTTCCATGAGGTCGCCGTCACCGGCCAGCACGATGGTGCGGTGATTGACGATGCCCTCGCCGAACTCCGCCGCCAGATGGCGCTCGGCGATGGCCATGCCCACCGCCGCGCCCAGGCCGGAGCCCAGCGGGCCGGTGGTGATCTCAACGCCGCTGGCCAGGCCCCGTTCGGGGTGGCCCGCCGCCCGTGAGCCCAGCTGGCGGAAGTTTTTCAGCTCTTCGATGGTCATGTCCTCGT
>JALUFY010000122.1 GCA_027051995.1 Hyphomicrobiales bacterium | reverse complement strand
AAACAGCGCCATGGCCCCGGCCTGGCGCGCCTCGTCCACGCCCATCAGACGCGTCGTCACTTCATCGTTCTGGGCGATCACCGTGTTGGCCAGCGCCTCCACCTTCTCCACTTCCTCCGCGCTCATCCCCTTCGGGTGGGCGAAATCGAAGCGCAGCCGCCCCGGCTCCACCAGCGAGCCTTTCTGCATCACGTGCGTGCCCAGAACCTGGCGCAGCGATTCATGCAGGATGTGGGTGGCCGAATGATGCTGGCGGGTGGCGGCGCGGGCGGCGTGATCCACCTCCAGCTCCGCCTCGTCGCCGATATGCGCCTCGCCCCTTTCCAGCTTGCCGATATGGGCGAAGACCCCGTCGGCCCGTTTCTGCACGTCACGCACATCGAAGCGCGCCCCGGAGGCGAAGCGGATGACGCCGCGATCGCCCGTCTGGCCGCCGGATTCGGCGTAGAACGGCGTCTGATTGAACACCAGAACGCCCTCCTCGCCCTCTTTCAGCACGTTCATCCACGCCCCGTCGCGGACGATGGCGCGCACCACGCCCTCGGCCTTTTCGGTATCGTAGCCGAGAAACTCCGTGGCCCCGGCCTTGTCGCGCACCTTGAACCACACCGCCTCCTCGGCGGCCTCGCCGGAGCCCGCCCAGTGCTGGCGCGCCTTGGCCTTCTGGCGCTCCATGGCGGCGTTGAAGGCCTCCACGTCCACCGTCACGCCGCGCGGCCGCAGGGCGTCCTCGGTCAGATCGAGCGGAAAGCCGTAGGTGTCATAGAGCTTGAAGGCCACCTCGCCGGGAAAGACATCGCCCTGCCCCAGCCCGGCGCTTTCGTCTTCGAGGATTTTCAGCCCCCGCTCCAGCGTTTTGCGGAAGCGCGTCTCCTCTGAAAGCATCGTCTCGGTGATCAGCCCGGCGGCCTCGCCAAGCTGCGGATAGGCTTGGCCCATCTCGCGCTCCAGCACCGGGAAGAGCTTGTGCATCATCGGCTCCTTGACGCCCAGCAGCTCGATGTGCCGCATGGCCCGGCGCATGATGCGCCGCAGCACATATCCGCGTCCCTCGTTGGAGGGCAGAACGCCATCGGCGATGAGGAAAGCCGTGGAGCGCAGATGATCGGCGATCACCCGGTGCGAGGGCGTCTTTTCGCCCTCGGCCTTCACCCCGGAGAGCGCCTCGATCTCCCCGATGAGGGTGCGGAACAGGTCGATGTCGTAATTGTCATGCACCCCTTGCAGCACCGCCGCGATGCGCTCCAGCCCCATGCCGGTGTCGATGGAGGGTTTAGGCAGGCTGACGCGCTCCTGTGGGGTCTTCTGGTCATACTGCATGAAAACCAGGTTCCAGATCTCCACGAAACGGTCGCCGTCCTCGTCCGGAGAGCCGGGCGGCCCGCCGGGAATCTCCGGCCCGTGATCGTAAAAGATTTCCGAGCACGGCCCGCAGGGGCCCGTCTCGCCCATCGACCAGAAATTGTCCGATCCGGCGATGCGGATGATCTTCTCATCCGGCAGGCCGGCCACCTTCTTCCACAGATCGAAGGCCTCGTCGTCGTCGATGTAGACCGTCACCAGCAGCTTCTCCACAGGCAGGCCGAACTCCCTGGTCAGCAGGTTCCAGGCCAGCTCGATGGCGCGCTCCTTGAAGTAGTCGCCGAAGGAGAAGTTGCCCAGCATCTCGAAGAAGGTGTGATGGCGCGCCGTGTAGCCCACGTTGTCAAGGTCATTATGCTTGCCGCCCGCACGCACGCATTTCTGCGATGTCGTGGCCGTCTTGTATGGCCGCGTCTCCAGCCCGGTGAAGACGTTCTTGAACTGCACCATGCCGGCGTTGGTGAACATCAGCGTGGGATCATTGCGCGGCACAAGCGGAGAGGACGGCACGACCTCGTGCCCCTCGCGCCTGAAATACTCCAGAAACGCCGATCGGATGTCATTAACGCTCGTGCCGGTCATGGGAATTGATGCCTCTTTGGAATTATTCCAGCCTGTGCAGGAAATATGGCCCCGCCCGCGCCAGCGCGCAAGAGCACATGCGGTCAGCGGCTTTTATCGCCTGCCCGCCCGTCTGTCCAGCAGCTTGCGCCCGCCCGCGCCAGCGCGGCAGAGGCGATCATCCCGGCCTGTTCCGCCAGGGAGGCGCGATGCATTGAAAAACCTCGCACCAGGTGTTATAGGAAATACATATGCGCGCCTTCATGACGAAAGCCTTTTCCCGTTTCGCCAAAAGGGAACGGCTCCCCGCCGAAGCCCTGTGCGAGGCCATGCGCCGGGCAAGCCGGGGGCTGGTGGACGCCGATCTGGGCGGAGGCGTGATAAAACAGCGCATCGCCCGCGAAAACGCCGGCCGTTCCGGAGGCTACCGGAGCATCATTCTGTTCCGGGAGGGAAGCTGCTGCTTCTTCGTTTATGGATACGCCAAAAGCGGGCGCGCCAATATCCGCAAGGATGAATTGCGCGCCTTCCGCCTGCTGGCGCGGCGGATGCTGGAGCTGAACGGCGCGGCCCTGGAGGCGCTCATCGGCAATGGAACAATCACGGAGGTGCATTGCGATGCCCAGACAATACGCGAGCGGCGCCCTGGCCGCCATTCATGAAACCGCCCAGGGCATGGCGGACGCCGGCGTGCTGGACAAGACCACCATGCGCGCCTTTGACGAAATGTGCCTGACGCCGGTGCGCGAGATGCCGCCAGAGGAAATCCGCGCGCTGCGCCAGCGGGAGCGCGTTTCCCAGCCGGTTTTCGCCCGATATCTGAACGTCTCCCCCGGGCTCGTCAGCCAGTGGGAACGCGGCCTGAAGAAACCGTCCGGGGCCTCGCTCAAGCTGCTCATGCTGGTGGAGAGCAAGGGGCTTGAAGCCATCGCATGAAGCGCCTTGCGCGGATTGCCTGAAACAGGCTCTGTCTCACACGCCCGCCGCGTCGATGGCGCGGGCCACGAGATTGTTGAAATCCGCCTCGTTCTCCACCTTCTGCACATCGTCCATGGACACGGTGTATCCCCAGCGGCGGGCGATTTTTTCGTAGCGGGGGATGCGGTGATGGATGAGCCGCTCGAAGCCCCAGACGGTAAAATCGTCCGGATCCACTTCGCGCTCATCCGTCAGGCCGCGTTCGGCCATGTATTCCTCCCAGATCCGGCGCAGGAAGGCGGGCTGATAATACATTGGCTTCGGCGCCTTGCGGAAGCGCTCGATGAGCATGGCCACATGCTCCCGCGTGCCCTCGATGTAGAGCAGCAGCGTGTTGTCCGTCAGCGTCTGGATCACCGGATCGGCCGGATTATCGAAGTTGATCACCTCGCACAGCGAGCCGCCGGTATCGCACAGGAAGTGGTCATAGCCATAGATGTCCCCGGCCTTGTGGATGAACTCCGGCACGTCCAGCAGGGCGCGGATTTCGCCGTGGCGGTGCTGAGCCTGGCGCTCGCGGTATTCGGCGAAGCTCAGCCCGCCCCTGTCCGGATCGCCCGGCTTGCCCAGATAGGTGGCCAGCGGATCGAGATTCTCGAAGGTGATGTTGGATGAGATATAGATGGAATCGGAGCGCAGAAGCTGGCGCAGCAGCGGCACCTTCATGGCCTCGCGCTTGAAATTGTCCACGATATGCTCGTTCATGTAGCGCGTGCCGATGCGGTAATCGACGGAATAGAGAAACCAGTCCTGCCCGCGCAGCCTGCGCCCCAGCGTCGTCTTGCCCACCCCGGACATGCCGAAGATGGTCACCGCCTTGTGCGGCTGCGCGAGATAGTCCCTGCCTGAAGAAAAACGCATCTGTCCGGCCCCGGAGCATGTGAAGACAATTCCCCCGCCCAGCCATAGCCCAGACGCCGCGCCATCACAAGAAGCCCGCGCGTCCCTCACGCTGGCATGAAGTTTGCGTAACGGCGGCAACAATCCCCTTGCCCAAGGGCCGGGCCGGTCGTATATGAAGCCCAGCCTGAACGGCAGTGACGAGATAACCGGCAGACTTGAAGGGAAGACAATGGCTACCGGCATCGAACTGAGTGACGATTACCGCCCCAGCGAAGACGAGCCGTTCATGAATGACCGGCAGCTCGAATACTTCCGCCGCAAGCTCATCGCCTGGAAGGAGGAAATCCTCAGCGACGCGCGCGGCACCCTGCAGAACCTGCAAAACGAAAACGAGCCCCTGCCGGATATCGCCGACCGCGCATCAACGGAGACCGGCCGCTCCCTGGAGCTGCGCACCCGCGACCGCCAGCGCAAGCTCATCGCCAAGATCGACGCCGCCCTGAAGCGCATCGAGGATGGCGAATACGGCTATTGCGAGGAAACCGGCGAGCCCATCTCCCTGCGCCGCCTGGAAGCCCGGCCCATCGCCACCCTCTCCATCGAGGCCCAGGAGCGCCACGAGCGGCGCGAAAAGGTCTTCCGCGACGAATAGAGCATTCCCGCACGGACGAAACGGCCCCGGCGCGCAGGCGCGGGGGCCGTATTTTTGCATCGCATGAATTGCGCCAACGGACGCGCCCGGCAAAAGAGCCCGTCAGTATTCGGTTTCCGGCCTCCGCCGTGGCGGCAGCGGCGGAATGCGCTGATCCGGCGGCGGGCCGGGCACGAAGGGCGCGGGCTCCGCGTAGTCATCTTCTTCATAGGGTTCTGCGGGGGCTTCCGGCGCGGGCGGAGCGGGCGGCGCGGACGGCCTGCGCGGGGCCATGGGCGGGGCGGCGTGGGCGCGCGGCGGCAGGGCCGCCTCCGCCTCTTCCTTGATGCCGGTTTCG
>JALUFY010000121.1 GCA_027051995.1 Hyphomicrobiales bacterium | reverse complement strand
GTTGGCCTCGGCGACGGCGCGGAAGATGGCGTCCAGCGCCCTGTGCAGGGCCTGCGCGTCATGATGGGGGCGGATTTCCTCCAGCAGGCCGTCTACGGCGGCCAGCATGGCCCTGTCCTCGTCCGTGAAAGCGCTGGGGGCGGGGATCGCGCCATCGCAGTTCCTGGCGATCATCGACAGGGAGCGCTGCGCCAGATTGCCCAGATCGTTGGCCAGATCGGCGTTGATGCGGGTGACGAAGGCCTCGTGGGAATAGTTGCCGTCCTGGCCGAAGGGCACCTCGCGCAGGAAGAAATAGCGCACCTGATCGACGCCGTAATGCTCGATGATGGAGAAGGGGTCGATGACGTTGCCGATGGATTTCGACATCTTCTCGCCCCTGTTGAACAGAAAGCCGTGGCCATAGACGCGGCGCGGCAGCTCCACGCCCGCCGACATCAGGAAGGCCGGCCAGTAGATGGCGTGAAAGCGGATGATGTCCTTGCCGATGATGTGCACATCCGCCGGCCAGTATTTCATCCGCGGCGCGTTCCCGTCGGGGAAGCCGCAGGCGGAGAGATAGTTGGTCAGGGCGTCCACCCAGACATACATGACATGGCCCGGCGCGTCCGGCACCGGCACGCCCCAGTCGAAGGTGGTGCGCGAGACGGACAGATCCTGCAAGCCGGACTTGACGAAGGAGATCACCTCGTTGCGCCGCTCCCTTGGGCCGATGAACTCCGGATGGGCCTCGTAATGGGCCAGCAGCTTGTCCTGATAGGCCGAGAGGCGGAAGAAATAGCTCTCCTCCTCCATCCACTCCACCTCCGCGCCGGTGGGGGCGAATTTTTTACCGTCCCTTTCGGTCAGCTCGTCCTCGCCGAAATAGGCCTCGTCGCGCACCGAATACCAGCCGGAATACTTGCCCAGATAGATGTCGCCATTGGCCGCCATGCGCCGCCAGAGCTCCCGGACGGATGTCTTGTGGCGCTCCTCGGTGGTGCGGATGAAGTCATCGTTGGAGCAGTTGAGCGCCCTGACCATGGCCTGGAATTTCGGCGTCATCTCGTTGACGAACTCTTCGGGCGTCTTGCCCTGTTTCTGGGCCGTCTGGACGATCTTCTGGCCGTGTTCGTCCACCCCGGTGAGGAACATGACGTCATAACCGTCCAGCCGCTTGAAGCGGGCCAGCGCGTCGGTGGCCAGGGCCTCGTAGGCGTGGCCGATGTGCGGCGCGCCATTGGGATAGGAAATGGCGGTGGTGATATAGAACTTGCCCTTGCTCATGGGGGAGCGCTCCGGATGTGAGAATGAAATGGCCGTGAGCTGTTTTGGCCCGCCGGGGGCGTCTTTTCAAGACATATTCGCCATGGCCTCGCGGGCGATGGCCTCGGCGCGCGAAAAGAGAATGGCGAGCGCCTGGCCCCTGTCCAGATTGAAGCTCTCCACGCGGGCCAGCAGGCGGGCGGCCTCGGCGCTGAGCGCGGCCCACCGGCCCGCCTCGCGGGCATGGCCATGGGCGGCGGCCTGACGGGCGCGGGCCATGATCCATTCGCCAAACAGATCGCGGAACAGGTTGAAGTCATCCAGATTGCGCGCCCCGCCGAGCGCGCCGCAGATGGCCTGGGTGACCACCCGGTCATATGGCGGGGCGGCCAGGGCCATGTCCGCGAAGCGCGAGAAGAGCTCCGCCGCCTTCGAGGTGGCCAGCTTCAGCGCCCGTCCGGGGCTGCCGCCGGAGAGCGCGGCGGCGCGCTCCAGGGCGGCGCTGTCCATGCCCTCGCCGATCAGCGCCAGAGCCTCGCGCACTTGCGCCTGACTCAACGGGCGCATGGGCAGATGCAGGCAGCGCGAGCGGATGGTGGGCAGAAGCCGCCCGGGCGAATGGGACACCATCAAAAAGACGGAATTGGCCGGCGGCTCCTCCAAGGTTTTCAGGATGGCGTTGGCGGCGGCCGGGTTCATGTCGTCGGCGGCATCCACGATGACAACGCGCCAGCCGCCGCCAGCCGCCGTCATGGAGAGAAAATGCGCCGCCTTGCGCGCGTCCGCCGCGTTGATGATGGCGCGCAGGCGCTTTGTCTTCGGGTCTTCCTCGCGCCGGAGCACGAAGAGATCGGCGTTGGCCCCGGCGGAGACGGTGTGAAACACCGGATGCTCCGGCGGCACATGCAGGCTTTCGGCCCCCTCGGGCGGCCTTGCCCCGTGGGCCAGCAGAAAGCGGGCGAAGCGGAAGGCCAGCGTGGCCTTGCCGATGCCGCGCGGGCCGGACATCAGCCAGGCGTGATGCATCCGCCCGGATGTCATCGCCTCCAGAATGCGCCTCTCGGCGCGCAGATGGCCGACGAGATGCGGATTGGCGGCGGGCTCCGGGATGACTGCTTCGGCTTGTTTGCTCATGCGCCCTGCTCCAGCCGCGCCCGCACCGCGCGCCAGACGGCGGCCTCCACCTCGTCCACCGTTCCGGACGCATCGATCACCACGCAGCGTTCCGGCTCTTCCCTGGCGATGCGCAGGAAGGCGGCGCGCAGGCGCTCGTGAAAGGCCGCGCCCTTGCGCTCGAAACGGTCTTCGGCCACTCCTTTCGCGCCATTGCCGCGCGCCCCGGCGCGGGCCAGACCGGCCTCGTGCGGAAGATCAAAAACAAGCGTCAGGGCGGGCCGCGTCCGGCCCACGACATCGCGCTCCAGGGCGTCAATGATCGAAAGAGGGCAATCGCCGGCATAGCCCTGATAGGCGCGGGTGGAATCCATGAAGCGGTCACACAGCACCACATGGCCGGCCTTGAGCGCCGGGCGGATGACGCGGCGCAGATGATCATCGCGGGCGGCGTAATTGAGCAGGGCCTCGGCGGTGGATGAGAGCGAATCGGTTTCTCCGGTGACCAGCAGGCCGCGAATGGCCTCCGCCGAATCCGTGCCGCCCGGCTCGCGCGTCATGGTGACGGCGTGCCCGGCGGCTTTCAGCCGCGCGGCCAGACGGGCGATCTGGGTGGATTTTCCCGCCCCCTCGCCGCCCTCGAACGTTATGAACAGGCCCTGACTCATGATGAGCGACCTTGGCACAGGGCGTTGGCGGCGCGCAACATCAGCCGCCGAAAATCCAGAATTTCAGGGTGCTGAAGGCCCTAGCCCACATGTTGTCCGTGGCGGGCACGGATTTGGCCGCGTAGAGGGGAAAATAGGCGATGGTCTTGCCATCAAGTCGGATGCGCAGCTTGGCGACTTCCGCACCGCGTCTGACGGGGGCGCGCAGGGGGCCGGAATAGACGATTTCGGCGTCAGCGGCGGCTCTTTCGTCTTTTGACAGGCGGGCGCGGATGGTGTCTTTCGCCATCAGCGGCACGGAATCGGTTTCTCCGCCCCAGACGCGGGCTTGGCCCACGGTTTCGCCGGGGCCATAGAGGATGACCGGCTGGAACTGGCGGAAGCCCCAGTCCAGCAGCTTGCGGGTTTCCTCGCGGCGCTCCTTTTTGGATTTCATGCCGTTGAGCACGGCGATGAGACGGCGGCCGTCGCGCACGGCGGAGGCCACCATGCCATAGCCCGATTCCTTCGTGTGGCCGGTTTTCACGCCATCGGCCCCCGGATACCGGCCGAGCAGCGGATCGCGGTTGTATTGCTTGTGGCCGCCCCACTCGAAAACCTTTTCGGAGAACAGTTTGTAATAGTCCGGGAAGACCTCGATGAGGTAGCGCGTCAGCTGGGCCAGCTCGCGGGCCGTCATCTTCTGTTTCGGATCCGGCAGGCCGGTGGCGTTGGCGAAGGTGGACTTCTTCAGCCCCAGCTCGCGGGCGCGCTTGGTCATCAGGGCGGCGAAGGCCTCCTCGGAGCCGGCGATGCTCTCGGCGATGGCGATGGCGGCGTCATTGGCCGAGGCGATGACCACGGCGCGGATCAGCGTGCCCAGCTTTTCGCGCGTGCCGGGCCTGGCGAACATGGTGGAGCTGCCGGAGGCCGCGCCGCCCTTGCGCCAGGCGTTCTCGGAGATCTCGATTTCGTCATCCAGCGACAGGACATGCTTCCTGAGCATCTCGAAGACCACGACAAGGGTCATGATCTTGCTCATGGAGGCCGGAGACATCAGCTCATCGGCCTTTTTGTCAAAGTAGGTCTTGCCCGATCTGGAATCCACCAGAATGGCGTATTTGGCCTTCGTCTCGAAATTGGCGGCCCATGCCGGGGCCGTCAGGATCAAACCCAGAAAGGCCGCCATCAGGGCAGCCGCCGCGCGCAATCGCCGTGTCCTGTTCCGCCGCATTCCTTGTCCACCAGTCATCATCACGCACCCGCCCCCCGGGGTGTGTGTCCGGCGATTATACAGGCTGGCGCGGCAAAGACAACGTGCGGCGCGGTGAAGCGGCGCGAAACGCGACATTCCGTCCTGTTTGTTCCTGCCGGAATGTCAGGGGCTTCATGCACCAGCTACCAGAACCGGACGGGGATTTTCAGCCCGTAGATGACGAGCAGCACGGCGGCGATGACGACGATCACCCGCCACAGCAGGTCAAAGACCATGCTGGCGGCGAGCGCGGCGAGGACATCGCGCAGACGGCGCAAGGCTCAGCTCTCCGCCGCGCCGCCGCGCAGATCGGGCGGCGTGGCTTCCCGCTTCAATTCGGCGGCGGCCTCGTTCAGGCTCATGCCTTTGGGGCGCCTGGAGCCCAGGCGGCGCATGTTGACGCCCTCTTCCTCCACCTCGCGCTTGCCAACCACGAGAATGACCGGCGTCTTGGCGACGGAATGCTCGCGCACCTTGTAGTTGATC
>JALUFY010000120.1:3633-4755 GCA_027051995.1 Hyphomicrobiales bacterium | reverse complement strand
GCCCGCGCCGAAGACCACCACCAGCCGCCCGGCGGCATAGGGGCGCAGGGTCTCCAGCGCCGTTTTCAGCGCGTCGGGCGTATGGGCGTAATCGATGAAGACCGGCGCGCCATTGGCCTTGCGCCCGGCCAGCTCCAGCCGCCCGCGCGCCCCCGTCAGCCGCTCCAGCCCCATGACGGCCTCTTCCTCCGGCCCGCCCGCGGCGATCACAAGGCCCGCCGCCACTAGGGCGTTTTCCGCCTGAAAGCGCCCGGCCAGCGGCAGAAATACCCTGTATTGGCGCTTGCGCCCGCCGATCACCAGCTGCTGGCCAAGCCCCTCCTCGCGCCGCTCCAGAAGCTTCAGCCCCGCGTTGGCCCGCGCGCCCGTCTCCAGCACCAGCAGGCCGCGCGCCCTGGCCCTTTCGGCCGCTTCGGCGCCGTGGGCGTCATCCATGTTGATCACCGCCCCGGACGGCGGCTGCAGGAGCTCCTCGAACAGCCGCATCTTGGCGGCGAAGTAATCCTCCATGCCGGCGTGGTAGTCCAGATGATCGCGCGACAGGTTGGTATAGCCCCCCGCCGTCAGCCGCACGCCGTCCAGCCGGTATTGCGCCAGCCCGTGCGAGGAGGCCTCCATGCACAGATGCGAAATGGCCTTCTTGCGCATTTTCGCCAGCGTCTCGTGCAGATGCACCGGATCGGGCGTCGTGTGCCCCGTGCCCAGCCCTTCCAGATCGGGGCCGAAGACGCCGAGCGTGCCGAGGCTGGCGGCGCGAAAGCCCATGAAGGCCCAGATCTGGCGGGTGAACTCGGCGATCGAGCTTTTGCCGTTGGTGCCGGTCACCGCGACGATGGTCACCGGCTGATGGCGGTAGAAGCGCGCCGCGATGAGCGAAAGCGCCCGCGCCGGATTGTCCGCCCGCACCGCCGCCACGCCCTTTGGCAGCGGCGGCAGGTCAACGTCCCTGCCGGCCAGAATGGCCGCCGCGCCCCTTTTCAGCGCATCGGGGATGAAACGCGCCCCATCCACCCGCGTGCCGGGGATGGCGGCGAAGAGATATCCGGGCTTCACCTTGCGCGAATCGGCGCTGATCCCGGCGATGCGCAGGCCGCCATCGCCTTCGATGGCGCAGCATTTCGC
>JALUFY010000120.1:0-3623 GCA_027051995.1 Hyphomicrobiales bacterium | reverse complement strand
TTCTTTTTGCCGCCATGCAGCTTGCGCCAGCGGGCCAGTTCGGCTTTGGCTTCTTCGCTGTCCAGCTTCGGCGCGACGCCAAGGAGCGGCGCGATGCGCGCGATGACCAGCCCGGCCACCGGCACCGCGTTCCACCCCGAGGTGGCGTAGCCGTGCGTCTCCGGAATGGGGCGCGGATCGTCCAGCATCACCAGGATCGAGTATTTCGGCGCGTCCATGGGGAAAGCGCCTATGAAGGTGGTCAGCCGGTGATCCTTGTTGTATTTGCCGTTGATGACCTTCTCCGCCGTACCCGTCTTGCCGCCGGCGCGCCAGCCGGGCGCCGCCGCCCTGCGCGCCGTGCCCTTGATGGCGTTCAGCCGCAGCAGATAGCGCATCTTGCGCGATGTCTCTTCGGAAATGATCCGCCGCCCCAGCGCCCTGGCCGTTTTCGCGTCGCGTTTCAGGAAGGTGGGCGGGATCAGCACCCCGCCGTTGATCAGCCCCGAAATGACCGCCAGCCCCTGCAACGGCTGCACGGCGAAGCCGTGGCCGAAAGAAGCTGTGACGGAGCTGATCAGCGTCCAGCGGCGCGGCAGCAGCGGGCGCGCCGATTCGGGCAGCTCGGTGCGCATGCGGTCGAACAACCCCACCTTTTTCAGGAAGGCCTTGTGCCGCTCCAGCCCCACCTCCATGGCCATGCGCGCCGTGCCGATGTTGGACGAATGGGTGAAAATCTCCGGCACCGAAAGCCAGCGCCGCTGGGCGTGGAAATCGTGAATGACGGCCCGCCCCACATGCAGCGGAAAGCGCGCGTCGTATTTCTTGTCCAGCGTCGCCGTGCCCGCGTCCAGCGCCATGGCGAAGGTCACCGACTTGATGACCGAGCCCAGCTCGTAGACGCCCGCCGTCATGCGGTTCAGGCGGGTTTTCTCCAGCGCTTCCCTGCGGTCGCGGTTGTTGGGGTTGAAATCCGGCAGCGACACGAGCGCCAGAATCTCTCCGGTGTGAACATTCATCACCAGCCCGCCAGCGCCCAGCGCCTTGAACTTCTTCTTCGCCTTGGCCAGTTCATCGCGCAGGGCGTGCTGCACGCGCACGTCGATGGACAAAACGGCGGGCTGCGCGGTGCGCCCGGAAGGATCGGCCAGCGAGGCGGTATAAAGCGCCCCGGCGCTGTCCAGAAAGCGCTCGATGCCGGTCAGCCCCTTCGAATCGATATTGGAATAGCCCACAACATGGGCCGTCAGCCGCCCCATGGGATAGACGCGGCGCTTCTCCTTCATCACCCGCACGCCGGGAATGCCCAGATCGAGGATCCTTTCCTCCATCTCCGGGCGCACCTGGCGCAGCAGCCAGACGAACTTGCGCCTGCGGTTGGAAAGCTGGCGGCGCAGCTTTTTCGCGTCCAGTCGCGGGGCCGCCATGACCAGCTTGTAGACGGCCTCGTCCACGTCGATCATCCGGTAGGGCTCGGCGAAGACCGAGGC
Source organism: Hyphomicrobiales bacterium (assembly GCA_027051995.1). Taxonomy (GTDB): domain Bacteria; phylum Pseudomonadota; class Alphaproteobacteria; order Rhizobiales; family Aestuariivirgaceae; genus Thermopetrobacter. The sequence goes on along the minus strand of JALUFY010000120.1, from coordinate 2,154 downwards.
GAAGGGCATGTCCCCGGCCAGCAGAATGCCGTTGCGGTCCACGATGTCGGGGCGCGGGATGTGATCCTTGCGCACCACGGCGGACTTGCGCCCCGCGTCACCGCCGCCCAGCGTCAGCCAGGCCGCCTTGGCCGAGACAAGGGCGAACACCGCCGCGAACCCCAGCATCACCAGCTTCATGCGCCCGCCGCCGGGCTCTCCCGCCGTTGCATGGATGCTCATTGCGCCGCCTCCCCGCGCTCGATGCGCTCGAACAAGGCCGAGAGCGACGCCTTGTCCCGCCGCGCCAGAGGCTGCGCCTTGCGCCTGGGAAGGGCCGCCAGCGCCACGGAGGCCGGGCGGATGTTCCGGGGCGGCACATTGCCGATGGCCAGATGCCTGGCCGCCAGCCGCTCCAGCCTGCCGGGATTGATCAGCATGGCCCACTCGATGCGCAGGATGCGCATGGTTTCTTCCTCGCGCCTGATCTGCGCCTCGATCTTGCGGATTTGCCGCTCCGCCGTGCGCGTCCTGTGCTCGTGGCCATAGAGAACGAAAGCGAAGACCACCAGCCCGGCCACAAGGGCCGCGTTCAGCAAACTCAGGAATTTCATCGTCCGCCCCCTTTCGCCGGCATCCCCGGCGCTTCGTTGTCCAGCGCGATGGCCGGCGCTTGCGTGCGCCGCCCCGCCCGCAACCGCGCCGAGCGCGCCCGGGGATTGGCGGCAATCTCCTCATCCGATGGCGTCACCCCGCCCTTCGTCAGATCCGTGAAGGACGGCTCCGGCCCCGCCGCCTCCGGCAGATGCCGCGAGGGCCTGCCCGCCCTGCCCGTGCGCCGGGCGAAGAAGCGCTTGACGATGCGGTCCTCCAGCGAATGGAAGCTGACCACCGACAGCACCCCGCCGGGCGCCAGAAGGCGCTCCGCCGCCGCCAGCCCGAGGGCCGCTTCCTCAAGCTCGCGATTGACATGAATGCGCAGCGCTTGAAACGTCCGCGTCGCCGGATGCGCCTGCCCCGGCTTCTTCTTCGGCCCCAGAACCTTCTCGACAAGCCGCGCCAGCTCCAGCGTGGTTGTGATGGGCCGCTGCGCCCTTTGCCGCGCAATCGCCCGGGCGATGGCCCGCGAACGGCGCTCCTCGCCATAACGCCACAGAATGTCCGCCAGCGTCCTTTCGTCCGCCTTGTTGACCACATCCGCCGCGGAAGGCCCGGCCTGCTCCATGCGCATGTCCAGCGGCCCATCGCGCAGGAAGGAAAAACCGCGCTCCGCCTCGTCAAGCTGCATGGAGGAGACGCCAAGATCGAGCACCACGCCGTCCACGGAAGACACGCCTTGCGCCGCCAGCAGCGCCTCCATGTCCGAAAAGCGCCCGGCGAGCAGCTCCAGCCGCCCCGCGTGACGCTCCGCCAGCGCCCGGCCCGCGGCGATGGCGTCCGGGTCGCGGTCAATGGCGAAGACCCGTGTCCCGGGCGTGGCCAGAATGGCCCGCGCATAACCGCCCGCGCCGAAGGTGCCGTCGACGTAAACGCCACCTTCGCGCACGCCAAGCCGCCCAATGGCCTCATCGCGCAGCACCGGCACATGGCGCGCGGCGTCAAGCTCGGCTTTTTCGGTCATCATCAGCACGCCCGGGCAAATCCCACAAGGCGGGCGCATCCTGAGTCAAGGACACGAAAACCCCGCCTCTGATTCTGGTTAATATCCTGTTAGGACTCTGGCCCGTCCTTCCTTAACAAAAGGTTGCCGGAGCCGATAAAAAATGGAGATTCCCTTTTCCGCCCGCTTCAGGATGGCACATACGCCGCCGTCATCCCGGGCTGCCGCACGCGCGGGGAGGGCAGGGGGGAGAAAGAGCCCTGAGCATTCCGCCTGAATCCCCTGAGGCTCCAGGGTCTGGTCTCTATAAATCCGCCGCGCCAGTCTGACGAAAATGCTCGTTAGTTCAAACGCTTTTGCATTCGGAAAGGCATTTTTGCCAGCCCCTTCGGGCGGCATTTTCGCTGCATATCGCCGGCCTTTCTTTCTTGCCAATACCTCCATGTATTGCCTGCGAAAGAAAGGAGCGGCGCTATTTTGCGAAAATGCCGCTGGCATCGACGCATTTAGAGAGACCAGACCCTAGCCGCCGCTTTTGAAGTTCGTGCGCGGGCGGGGTTTGAGCTGTTTCGGGG
>JALUFY010000119.1 GCA_027051995.1 Hyphomicrobiales bacterium | reverse complement strand
CTAATAAACCTAAATATTTACAGAGTAAAATGTGCTCAGCTTGGTTGTGTGATTATTTTTGTCTTTGGTTTGTGGCAAGCGAAGGAGATCGGGGCGGAAAGATGTGGCAAGGCGGCGCATGCCGCCAAAGGAGCGGATGATGTCAGAGAAATCATGCAATGTTTTGGGCCACAGTTTTTCGTTGCAGGTCACTCTGGTGGCGGGAGCGCTTCTGTTGGCTTTCGTTGTCATCAGGCCGGCGCAGGCCGAAATTACCGAATACAATCTGTGGATGGCGCGGGAGACTGCCAAGGCGGATTGCAGGCGGGCTCGCGCTTTGCGGGATAAACTCAAATACGTCCGGCAACAGGAGATGGATGCCAGAGCCAGCTATGAACGGGTAAAGGAGATGTTGCTGAAGGAGAGGGAACGTCTTCGCAAGGCCATCGAAAATTACAAACGTCTCCGGCCCGAATTCGAATCCGCTGCCAGAATCTGCAAACAGGGGAAGCAGACATACAAGATAATGAAGCAGATGTTTCGTGAACAATCTGCCGGAGGCGATCGTCGCAGGAGTGGCGGCGGAGGGAGGAACACTGACATGCCGCGGCCGGATGACTGCCGCCTGATGGGGATATGTCCTCCGGCCGGCCGTGCGGACACCCGCCGCCGCACCAGCCCGTCATCGCGTGGTGGTGGCGGACGGAGACGCGATATGCCGCCGCCGAATGATGGTTGTCTGATGGGTGTATGCGGCCCTGGTCTCCGGCGCAGCAGATAACGGGAGCCTTTTGAATTGGCCGGAACCGCCCGGCAAGCAAGGATGGAGAGAAAGGCGATGCCGTTCCATTCCCGCATCATATCGGCAGGGGTGGGGCTTGTCCTGGCCATGATGATCCTTGGCATGCCGGAGATCCTGGCCGAAACCTACCGGGTTTATGGCGTAAGAAGCTCGGATGTTCTGTTCATTCGCGCCGGGCCGTCGCCCGGAAGCAGAAAGACCGCCTCGATTCCCCCATATGGGCGCGGGATACGGAAGCTGGGGCCCTGCGTGGGGAGCTGGTGCAAGATCAGCTATCGCGGCATGGCCGGCTGGGCCAGCATGAGATTTCTGGTTCGCGAAGTGCCGGCGAGCACGCCATACAGGGTCAAGGGAATTGCCAGCTGGGATGTTCTGTATATCCGCGCAAGACCTTCGGTCAGAAGCAGGAAAATCGGCGCGATTCCCCTGCACGGGCGCGGGATCCGGAAACTGGGGCCGTGCAGGAAAAACTGGTGCAAGATCAGTTATCGCGGCGTGACCGGCTGGGCCAGCATGATGTATCTCGTTCCCGATACATCCGCCGCACCGGTTGCTCCGGCAACAGATTCCAGCTTGCCTGATTCCCGCGCGCCGGTTGGCATGGTTCCGGGCATTCCGCCGGGCAACATGAAGCCCGGCAACCTGGCGCCAAAGAGCAAGTTTCGCGATGTGCCGCCGGGCGACCCGGCGCCGGATGCAGGCATGTCTGATCCGTTGTTGAAGGATCTGGAAGCCCCTTCACCTGATTTGTTCGAGGGGCTGGAGGATCCGCAATAGATGATACGGATAAAGAGGGTGGAGATGGCAAGGATTGGCAAGGCGGCATTGCTGGCGGCGGTTTTCTTCATCCCGGTGAGCGGGAATGAAGCGCTTGCGCAGCGATTGACAACCAGCGAGGTCACGGGCGGCGCCTGCATGGTTATCTGTGATGACGTGAGCTTTTGTCAGGCAATGGATTACAACAGGCAGACCGGGGTTTGCACGATTTTCATGAACCCGGCTGACCGGGGATTCCTCCGGATGCGGGAAACCTGCCCGCAAATGCCTCCCGAAAAGTGGGTTGTTTCGTTTGCCAATGGCAAATGGAAAATATCATGCCCGCCCCGGGGTGCGGACAATACCATGCCTGGCGGCACGCCCCATTCACCGGACATGCCTGAGGAGTTGAAAGAGCCCTCGCCTGATTTGTTCGAAGGACTGGACGATCCGCAATAGAAAAGCCATTCCGGGCCTTGGCGGGAAAAGCGGCAGGGGCAACCGGTTCCATGTCTCCCGCAGGCCGCGAAAAGACTGCATATCCATTTGTCCACTCCTTTCAGATGGTCCGCGCGCCGATGCCGTCATGGTGGCGCAAGGCGTAATCGGTCAGATGGGAAGACATCATGGCGATTCTTGCGGGAACGGCGGGCGGACCATGGACCTGCTTGAGCAGGATCATTTCCACGGATTTATGATTTCAATTCCCGGAAATGCAAAATCCCGCTCATTGCGGGTTACCAGACGCAGGCCGTGATGAAGGGTGGTCGCAGCCAGCAGGCTGTCTATTGGCGGGTGGTGTCCGTTCCGTTCTTGCGTGCGCGGCGTCCTGCTCACATGCGCCATCATCCGCCGCGAGAAGGCGTCCACGCAGACATAGACCGAGACGCGCCCGTCCGTCGTCATCACGTCGGCGGGCGTGGCGTCGATCTCCCACAGGTCGTTCACCGCCTTCACCCACGGGTCGCGCGTGCCGCCGCTGTGGCGGTAATGGTTCTTGTAGCGGTCCGGATCGGTGACCATCGCCACCGCCGCCGCGTTGGCCGCCGTCCAGGCGTTGATGTAGCGGTGAAAGGCCCGCAGGCTGGGCATGGGGCGCTCCTTGCCGCCGATGATCACCGCGCCTCCGAACTTCGCCAGCGCCTGATCGCGGATTTGCGCCGCCGAGAGCTTGTGCGCGCCGAGGATCAGCGCCTGCACGAACAGCGCCACCTCGCCGCCGTTGGCCTGCTCCAGCGCATGGCGCGTCCGCTTGCGCCGCCGCCCGCCACGCGGCGCGGCGGGCGCTGCGTTGATCCGCTTGCGCCAGCGCCACAGAGAGGCCGGAGACACCCGTTCGACAGCCTCGTAAATGTCCTTTCGAAACGGCAGTGAACGCCTGTTGTAGGCATCCGCCGCCCGCGCGAAGGTGCGCCCCAGCCCCTCGCCGGAGACCGCCGCCATGCGCTCCATCATGCGCACGATGACCACCCGCGCCATCGCCCGCCGCTCCTGCCTGGAGCCATGCAGCGGCGCGCTCGCCCAGGCGTGCGGCGGCAGCCGCGCCTCCAGCGCCCCGTCGCGCCGCGCCAGCAACTCCTTCAGCGCCGCCTCTGGAAGCGCGTTGATGTGATACTCCCATCCGCCGCCGCGTCCCTTGCGCCGCCGCGCGAAGGCCGTCTCCCGCCATTTTTCGCGCAGGATAAGCTTGTTGATGCCTTGTTGCGTTTTTGGCAGCGTGGCGAGCTGGAGCGCCACGAGACCGGCCTCCGTCAGCCATTCCCTGTGCAGCGGATTGCTCATTCGCCGCCCTCCAGCATCCCGCCGATGATCTCCGCGATATCCTGCCGCCCGTGCGTCTTCACCAGCGCGTCCAGCCATTCCAGCGTTCTCAGCGCCGCCCGCATGCGCCGCATGTGCAGCTCCGCCTCTCCGGCGCGCAATCCGCCGCGCCTTCCGCCGCGCCGCACCAGGCGCGGATAAACGCTCTCGCGCATCCGCAGTTCGTAGCGGACTTCTTCGATCTGGGATCTCAGCGTGATTTTCATGCGGCGGCCTCCCGTTCCCGCAGTCCGCTCCTGCGGATAGCTTCGATAACGAAAAGTGCGCGTTGGGCATGATGAGAACTGCGACGAAGGCCATCAGGAGAGAAATACGGCCCCCTCATCCATTCGCCGGCGGCCCCTTCTTGTAATTGCCCTGAAGCAATAAGGGTCTGAAACGCGCTCCCCCAATCTTGCGAGTCATATGTTGCGCCGAGCCCCATGAGCCTTATCCATTCGGCACGCTCGACTTTCGTCAGCATGGGAAGGAGGAGGCGCGGTGCGACCATGCAGGAAACGGCCACACGCAACTTTTTCCCATCTTCATCCGGGTCATGCAGCCACAGGGCGTATTGCGCCGCGTAGCGAATATGATCTGCGGGTGGGATACAGGCCGGCCAAGCCCAAACGAGGGCTGGCAATTCGTGCGTTTTGGGCAGAATGCGATTTATCATGCCACCCTCCCTCTTCACCAGCGCATCCAGCCATTCCAGCGTTCTCAACGCCGCCCGCATGCGCCGCATGTGCAGCTCCGCCTCTCCGGCGCGCAATCCGCCGCGCCGCACCAGGCGCGGATAAACACTCTCGCGCATCCGCAGTTCGTAGCGGACTTCTTCGATCTGGGCTCTCAGCGTGATTTTCATCTCCGCGCCCTCCATGCGGCGTCCGCCGCCTCGATGATCTGTTCCATCTTGCGCAGGTCTTCGCGCGCCAGCTCGCGCCGGATCAGCGGCTCGAAGCGGCGCGGAACCACCATGAAATCGCTGTCTTCCAGCGCCGCGTTCAGCATCTCCGGGCGCTCCAGCAGCGCCGCCAGGGCGAACAGCCGGTAGGCCGCGATGTGCTTGCCCCGCGCCTCCGAGGCCCAGGCGTCCAGCATGTGCCGGGAGATGTCCTCGCCCAGATAAGCGCCCAGCCGCGCCGCCGCCTCGGCGCGGTCGATGCCCGCGGCCTTCAGCCCGGCGCTCACCGCCCGGCAGACGCGCCCCGCCAGCGTCGCCGCCCGCACCGTCTCCGGCGCGAAACGCGGCGCGATCTCCGGCGGCTCCCAGCCGCTGAACAGATCGAGCGTCGCATTGTCCCGCCGGTCGCGCATCAATAGCCCTCCAGATCGCGCTCCATGCCGCGCACGAACCAGGCGATGGCGGCGCTGAGCGCGGCGATGAGCGCGCATGTGATGATCCAGCCGCTCATTGCCCCTCGCCGCGCTCAGCGCCGCCATCGCCTGGTT
>JALUFY010000118.1 GCA_027051995.1 Hyphomicrobiales bacterium | reverse complement strand
GGCCTCCCCCGTTGGGGTGGAGCAGGACTGGGGCCGCGCCGTCTCTGAGGAAAAGCTGGAGGCGGCGCTGAAGGCCAATCCGGACGCCTCCGTCGTGGCCTTCGTTCACGCCGAAACCTCCACCGGCGCGCAATCGGACGCGGGCGAACTGTGCCGCATCGCCCGCGAACATGACTGCCTGACCATCGTCGATGCCGTCACCTCGCTGGGCGGCACGCCGGTGCTGGTCGACGAATGGGGGGCGGACGCGGTCTATTCGGGCACGCAGAAGTGCCTCTCCTGCGCCCCGGGGCTGTCGCCCGTCACATTTTCCGGACGCGCTCTGGATTTCGTCAGGAACCGCGCAACACCGGTGCGGAGCTGGTTCATGGATCTGAACCTGGTCATGGGCTATTGGGACGGCGGGGCCAAACGCGCCTATCATCACACCGCCCCGGTCAACGCCGTCTATGGCCTGCACGAGGCGCTCGGCATTCTCATGGAAGAGGGACTCGAAGCCGCCTGGGCCCGCCACCGGGAAAATCATCTGGCGCTGAAGGCGGGGCTTGAGGCCATGGGGCTGTCCTTCGTCGTGCCGGAAGCCGAGCGCCTGCCTCAGCTCAACGCCGTGACCATCCCCGAAGGCGTGGATGACGCCGCCGTGCGCGCCCGCCTGCTGGAGGAATTCGGCCTGGAGATCGGCGCCGGGCTCGGCGCGCTGGCCGGCAGGGTCTGGCGCATCGGCCTCATGGGCCACGCCAGCAACCGCCGCAACGTGCTTTTGTGCCTCTCCGCACTGGAAAGCGTTCTGGCCTCCATGCAGGCCCCCATCAGCCGGGGGGTGGCGGTGGACGCCGCCATGGATGCCTATTCCGCTTCCGCCTGAGGCTCGCCGGACGCCCGGCGCAGAAAGCCGGTGAGATCTCCGGCGTGGCTGGAGATCTTCTCCACCGAATCATGATCCGCGCCCTCCACCCTGAGGGTTCGGATGTTTTTCTTGCGGCAGCGGGCGATCTCCTCCATGTCGGAGACGGGGATGACCGTATCGGCTTCTCCATGCACCAGCAGCACCGGGCACCGCGCCGCGCATATGGTGTTGACCGGCGCGATGTCCTCGTAACGGTGGCCGATGTTCCATTCCACATAGGCCAGCACGAGGCGGATCAGCCAGCCGGGCAGACGCAGCCGCGCCATGGAGCGCTCCATCAGCCGCGCCGGATGGGCGAAACTGGCGATAGCGATCACCGCATCCATGTCGTGCCGCCACGAGGCCGCCAGCAGGCAGGCCGCCGCGCCGATGGAGTGGCCCGTCAGCGCCACGGGGCCGGTAAACCGGTGCGCCCGCAGCCAGTCCAGCGCCGCCAGCGTATCCTCGGCGAACTTGGGCATGGTGGAGGCCCCCTGACGCGGGCTTTTCCCGTGATTGCGCGCATCGAACATCAGCACGTTCATGCCATCGTTGTAAAAAGGCTCGGCCAGCGGCAGCATCATCTCCATGTTCGCCCCCCAGCCATGCACGATGATGACGGCCGGCGCGGCGCTGTTTCCCGCCGGGCCGAGCAGCCAGCCATGCAGGGCAAGCCCCTTCTTCGCCGGGATGGAGATGGTCTCGAAGGCAAAGCCGTGCGCGCCCGGATCGCCCCTTTCGGCGGCGCGCGGGGCGCGAAAACCAAGATGGATGGCCGCCAGCCCGGCGGCGGCGATGGCGGAAATGACGGCGGCGGCTGTGAGGAGAGGCCATAACATGCCGCCGGTTTCGCTCATCGGGTGCGGAGGCGTCAACCATTGCGCCAATTGTTTTTCATTTGCATTTGGCCTGTGCGCCCGCATGCTGTAAAAAGCCCGCGTAACATCATCTGGCGGGAGTGCGGATCATGCGCAGCGGATCGATAAAGCGCAAGACCAACGAGACGGACATCGAGGTCTCCGTGACCATCGACGGGGCCGGGTTCTATGATGTCTCCACCGGACTGGGCTTTCTCGATCACATGATCGAGCAGCTCTCCAAGCACGCCCTCATGGACATCAACCTCAAGGCCAGGGGCGATCTGCACATTGACGGCCACCACACCACCGAGGATGTGGGCATCGCCCTGGGCCAGGCCCTGGCGAAGGCGCTGGGCGACAAGCGCGGTATCACCCGCTACGCCCATTGCTATCTGCCCATGGACGAGACGCTGACCCGCGTGGCTCTGGATATTTCCGGCCGCCCGTGGCTGGTCTGGAAGGTGGACTTTCCCACCCAGAAAGTGGGCGATTTCGACACCGAGCTCTTTCACGAGTTCTTCCACGCCTTCGCCATGAACGCAGGTGTGACGCTGCACGTGGAGAACCTCTACGGGAGCAATTCGCACCACATCGCCGAGACCTGCTTCAAGGGGCTGGCGCGGGCCCTGCGCGCGGCCGCCGCCATCGACGAGCGCGCGGCCAATACCCTGCCGTCCACCAAGGGAACCCTGTGATGCGCTTTTTCTCGGTGCACATGAAGCCGGGCGCGGCGGCCTCCGGCGCCATCCTTGTCAAGGAGGGCTTTTCCTGGCCCGCCCTTGTCTTCGGCCCCTTGTGGCTGGCCTTCAAGCGCATGTGGCTGGAGCTGGCCGTCACCGTGGCCGCGCTCATCGTGGCGGAGCTTGTGCAGACGCACGTCTCGCAGCAGGCGGGCGCGTGGCTGAGCTTTCTCGTCCTTCTGCTTCTGGGCTTCGAGGGCAACGGCCTGTATCGCCGGGCGCTGAAGCGGCGCGGATACGAGGAGTGCTGCGTCATCGCCGGCGGCGGCAGGGACGAGGCGGAGTTGCGTCTGGCGAAGGAACTGGCGGGATGAGGATACCCGGATGAAAGTTGCGATCATCGACTATGGCTCGGGCAATCTGCGCTCGGCGGAAAAGGCCTTTCAGCGCGCCGCCCGCGAGGGCGGCGCAGGCGCGGAGGTCTTTCTCACCGCCGATGCGGAGGACGTGCGCGCCGCCGACCGCATCGTGCTGCCCGGCGTCGGCGCCTTCGCCGACTGCAAGAGCGGCCTTGAGGCCCTGCCGGGCATGCGCGAGGCTCTGGAAGAAGCGGTGCGCCGGCGCGGCGCGCCCTTTCTCGGCATCTGCGTGGGCATGCAGCTTCTCGCCACGCGCGGCCTGGAGCATGGCGAAACGCCGGGCTTCGACTGGATTTCCGGAGAGGTGCGCGCCATCGAGCCCGCCGATCCGGCGCTGAAAATCCCCCACATGGGCTGGAACACCCTGGAGCCGCTTCAGTCCCATCCGCTCTTCGACGGCCTGCCGCTGGGGGCCGATGGCCTGAATGCCTATTTCGTCCATTCCTATCATTTCGTCCCCGCCGAAGAGAGCGATGTTCTGGCGCGCACGGACTATGGCGGGCCGGTGGTGGCCGCCGTGGCCCGGGACAACCTGCTGGGCTTTCAGTTCCACCCGGAAAAGAGCCAGAAGCTGGGCCTTGCGCTGATCGCCAATTTCCTGCGCTGGACGCCCTGAAAATCCAGGAACACGAAACAATGATTCTCTTTCCCGCCATCGATCTCAAGGACGGCCAGTGCGTGCGCCTGAAGCTGGGCGACATGGAACAGGTGACGGTGTTCAACGACAACCCGGCGGATCAGGCCATCGCCTTCGAGAACGCGGGCTTCGAGTGGCTGCATCTGGTGGACCTCAACGGCGCTTTCGCCGGCCGGCCCGTCAACGCGGACGCCGTGGAGGCCATTCTCGCCGCCGTGGACATCCCCGCCCAGCTCGGCGGCGGCATCCGCGACATGCGGACCATCGAAGGCTGGCTGGAGCGCGGCATCCGCCGGGTCATTCTCGGCACCATCGCGGTGCGCGATCCCGGGCTGGTCAAACAGGCCTGCAAGGCCTTCCCCGGCCAGGTGGCCATCGGCATCGACGCCCGGGGCGGCCGGGTGGCCGTGGAGGGCTGGGCGGAAACCTCCGGGCTTTCGGCCATCGATCTGGCCAGGCGCTTCGAGGACGCGGGCGCGGCGGCCATCATCTATACCGACATCGACCGCGACGGCGTGCTCAAGGGTCTCAACATCGCCTCCACCCTGGAACTGGCCAATGCCGTCTCCATCCCCGTCATCGCCTCCGGCGGGCTGGCCTCGATGGACGACATCCGCCGGCTGCTGGAGCCCGATTGCGCCATTCTGGAAGGGGCCATCTCGGGCCGCGCCCTCTATGACGGCCGCGTGGACTGGGAAGAGGCCCTGGCGCTCATCGAAGCCGCGAAGGAGAACCCGGATGCTTAAGGCCCGCGTCATTCCCTGCCTGGACGTCAAGGACGGCCGCGTCGTCAAGGGCGTCAATTTCGTCAATCTGCGCGACGCCGGAGATCCGGTGGAGATCGCCAAGGCCTATGACGCCGCGGGCGCCGACGAGCTGTGCTTTCTCGACATCACCGCCAGCCATGAAAAGCGCCCCATCATTCTCGACGTGGTGCGCGCCACCGCCGAGCAGTGCTTCATGCCGCTCACCGTCGGCGGCGGCGTGCGCGAGGTGGAGGATATCCGCAAGCTGCTGCTGGCCGGGGCCGACAAGGTCTCCATCAACACGGCGGCCGTTTTCAACCGCTCCCTGGTGAAGGAGGCGGCGGAGAAATTCGGCTCGCAGTGCATCGTCATCGCCATCGACGCCAAGCGCGTCTCAGAGGACGGCGAGCCGGAAAGATGGGAGATCTTCACCCACGGCGGGCGCGAGCCCACCGGCATCGACGCGGTGGAATACGCAAAAGAGGTGGTCTCCCTCGGCGCGGGCGAGATCCTGCTCACTTCCATGGATCGCGACGGCACCGGCAAGGGCTTCAACATCCCGCTCACCCGCGCCATTGCCGACGCCGTGCCCGTGCCGGTCATCGCCTCGGGCGGCGTGGGCAATCTCGATCACATGGTGGAGGGCATTCTGGAGGGCCACGCCACGGCGGTGCTGGCCGCCTCCATCTTCCACTTCGGCACCTATTCCATACCCGAAACCAAGGCCTACATGGCCGCGCGCGGCGTGCCCATGCGCCTTGATGGAGTGAACACGGATGGCTGACGAAAACAGGCTGGAGGTTCTGGCGGCGCTCATCGCCGAGCTGGAGAGCCGCCGCAAGGTCTCGCCGAAGAAGTCCTACACCGCAAAGCTGCTCGGCCAGGGCCGCCACAAGGTGGCCAAGAAACTGGGCGAGGAGGGCGTCGAGCTGGCGCTGGCCATCGTCGATGGCGACAAGAAGCACGTCACGGCGGAAGCGGCGGATGTGCTCTATCATTTCCTCGTGGCGCTGATGGCCCGCAAGGTGCCGGTTTCGGCCGTCATGGAGGAGCTGGAGCGCCGCTTCGCCATGTCCGGGCTGGAGGAAAAGGCCGCCCGCAAGGCCAGTTGAGCGGGCGGCAGGCCCGATACCGCTTCAGGGGAGCCGCCCCATGCACGATCCCGGCATGCAGGATCTTTCGCCGTTCCGCCGCTTCGCGCGCGATGAATGGGCCGCGCTGCGCGCCGACACGCCGCTGACGCTGACGGCGGAGGACATCGAGCAGGTGCGCGGCCTGGGCGTGCGGCTTGATCTGGCGGAGATCGAGACCATCTATCTGCCGCTGTCGCGCCTGCTGAACCTGCACGTGGCCGCTTCGCAGAAGCTCTATGGCGCGCGCCGCGAGTTTCTCGGCGGTAACGGGCGCAAGGCGCCCTTCATCATCGGCATCGCCGGATCGGTGGCGGTGGGCAAGTCCACCACGGCGCGCATCCTCACCCGGCTGCTGTCGCGCTGGCCCAATCATCCAGACGTGGCGCTGCTGCCCACCGACGGTTTTCTGCTGCCCAACGCCGAGCTGGAGGCGCGCGGCCTGATGGGCCGCAAGGGCTTTCCCGAATCCTACGACCTGCCGCGCCTTTTGCGCTTCCTAGCCGATGTGAAGGCCGGGCGCGGGGCGGTGGAGGCCCCGGTCTACGACCATCTCACCTATGACATCGTGCCGGGAGAAAAGCTGGTCATCGGCCAGCCCGACATCCTGCTGGTGGAGGGGCTGAACGTGTTGCAGAGCGGCCGGCTGCCGAAGGACGGCGCGGCCATTCCCTTCGTCTCGGATTTCTTCGACTTCTCCATCTACATCGACGCGGGCGAGGAGGTGCTGAAGACCTGGTATGTGGAGCGCTTCTTTTCGCTGCGCGATACCGCGTTTCGCGATCCGCGCTCCTACTTCCACCGCTACGCCGGGCTCAGCGACGCCCAGACGGAGGAGATCGCCACCCAGATCTGGGAGGCCATCAATCTGGTCAACCTGCGCGAAAACATCCTGCCCACCCGCCAGCGCGCCGATCTCATCCTCCACAAGGGCCCGCGCCACCGCACGGAATACGTGGACTTGCGCAAGATCTGAAATTCCGTTTTCCCCGCTCCGGTCTGATGGGGCCGTTATTTTTTTCACCACAGGGCGGGCAGCCAGAAGGCCGCGCCCGCCAGAATGGCGTAAAGCGCCCGGCGGATCAGACCCATCGGGGCGATGATGGCGCGCGACAGAAACAAAAGCCCCGCCGCGATGGCCGCCGCCGTGGCCAGGGCGGAAAGCGGCGCATCGGCGAGGCGGACGAGATCGGGATGGGCCATGAGCGCCAGCGGAATGACATAGAGCCCAAGGCCCAGCGACATGGCGTGGCGCGCCACCTTCGTCCAGGGGGCGTCCACCATGCCGGCGGCGATGAACACCGTGCCGCACACCGGCGGGGTGATGGTGGACAGCAGCGCATACCAGAAGACGAAGAGATGCGCATGCAGCAGGGGCACGCCGAGCCGCACGAGCGCCGGGCCGGTGACGGCGATGCAGATGACATAGGCCGCCGTCGTCGGCACCTCCATGCCGAGGATCAGGCAGGCGATGGCCGTCAGCAGCAGGGCGATGGCCAGATTGCCGTGCGAAAGGCCGGTGATCAGCGAGGTGATCTTCACTCCCAGCCCCGTCATGCCCAGCACGCCGATGATCAGCGTGGCGCACAGGATGATGGCCGCCACCATGGAGATTTGCCGCCCGGAAGCCAGGCAGACCTCCGCGGCGCGCTGTGCGATCGTCTTACATCCGGCGAAGCCGCCGGATGTGAACAGCAGCAGCGCGGCGGCGGCGAGAATGGCGCTGGCGGCGGCATACTGGGCCGAATATCCGGCGAGGAACAGCCGCTCCATGAGCACGGCGAAGGGCACGAGAAAGAACAGCCCGGTGACGATGACCCGCCGCCAGGATGGGCGCTCTTCCGTCCGCATGGGCTTCAGTCCGTAGCGCGCGGCGAAGGCGTCCACGCCGATCCACACCGCCCAGAAATAGAGAATGGCGGGCAAAAGGGCGGCCATGATGACGCCGGTATAGGGCGTGGCGGTGAGCTCCACCATGATGAAGGCCCCCGCCCCCATGAGCGGCGGCATGATCTGCCCGCCGGAGGAGGCCACGGCCTCCACCGCCGCGGCGAAGGCGCGCGGATAGCCCAGGTTCGCCATGGCCGGCAGGGTGAAGGCCCCGGTGGAGGCGACATTGGCCGAGGCCGAGCCGGAGATGGAGCCGAACAGCGCCGAGGCCAGCACCGAAACCTTGGCCGCCCCGGCCTTCAGCGAACCGGCCGTGGCCACCGCCAGGTTCATGAAGCCCTGCCCGGCCTCTCCGGCGTTGAGCATGGCGCCGAAAATGACGAAAATGGAGACGATGTTCACCGACACCCCGGTGAGCTGGCCCCACAAACCGCCCTCGGCGATGGTCAGCGTGCCCAGCAGCGAGGCGGCGGGAATGGCCTGATGCCCCAGCTCGCCGGGCACCAGATGGCCGAACAATCCGTAGGCCAGGGCGATGACGGCCACAAGCGGCAGCGGCCAGCCTATGGCGCGGCGCGCCATCTCCAGCACCGCCAGGATAAGTGCGCCCGCCATGAGCATCTGGCCCGGCCCCTCCAGATAGCCATACTGATCGGCCAGGGCCTCTTCATGCAGGGCGATGTAGAGACACGCCGCCATGGCGGCGGCGGCCAGAACGAGGCCGCTGATGCGCTCCGCCCGCCCCCGCGCCGCCCAGACGAGCCCCCAGGGCAGCGCCAGGGCCATGTGCAGGGGCCGCGCGATCAGGTTCGGCACGAGGCCGGAAAAGATCAGCCACAGATGAAATCCGATGGAGAGCGCGCCCAGCGCCACCCATGAAAGGCGCGCCAGGCGCGGGGATGAGTCCTCCATGACATCCGCCGGGGACACGCCGCTCACTTCAGCGCGTCAGGCACCTTGACGCCCTTTTCGGCGTAGTATTTCAGCGCCCCGGGATGCAGCTTGCCCACCATGAATTTCAGATAGTCCGGCGAAACACCCTTCCACCAGGCGGCCTGCTGGCCCAGCTTGTCTTTCTGCTCCCAGTAGGTTTTCGTCAGCAGATAGGCCGTCTTGTCGTCCATCGCCGTGGTCGTGTAGGCCATGACCGGCAATGTGGTGGTCTGCACGTCGTGACCGACGCCCTTGTAGGTGCCCGCCGGGATGACCAGCTTGTCGCGCTTCGTGGCCTTGATCATGTCATCGGAGAGCGAAAGCACGTCGATGGGTGTGCTGGCGGCGGCCTCCATGACATTGGGCGCGGGGTAGGAGCCGGCGGTGGCGAAGCCGTCGATCTGGCGGTTCTTCAGCGCGTTGACGGCGGCGTTGAGCTCCACCCTTGCGAGCTTCACCTTGCCCTCCAGGCCGAATTTCTTGAAATACTTCTTCGCCTCGCGCGCCCCGAAGGAGCCCTTGCCGACAAGGAAGGTCTTGCCCGCCAGCCCGGCGAAGTCCTTGACCCCGGAATCCTTGCGCACGACGAAGTGCATGGTCAGCGAGGGAATGGGGAACAGCCCGCGGATGTTGTCATAGGCCGGGTTCTTCGGCTTGAACATCTTCACGCCCTTCATGGCCAGCTTGACCAGCACCGGCGGCGTGGTGAAGACGTAGTTGCCGCCGCGCCGGGCGGCCTCCTTCACGTTCTGCACCGAGCCCTGGCTTTCCTCCACGGTGAGGATCACCTCGCCGTTCGTGCCCTTCTTGATGGCCTCGGCCAGCTGCACGGCCATCTGGTAGTAGGACGACGTGGACTTGGCCGATTTGTAGGTGACGCGGGTTTCCGCCCCCGCCCCCGCCGCGAACATGGCCGCCGCCGAAAGAGCGGCGCCCATGGCGATTATCTTGCGAAGTTTCATGTTTTTCTATCCTCCCCGGAACTGGTGAATATTGTGCGCCACGCACTCAAGCCCAAAACGCTCCCCTTGGCAAGGCGCGAGAGCCTTTTCGCGCGCCAGCAGGAGCCGAACAGGCCGCTTAGTCCCCGTTCGCCGCGAGGGCCTGGCCGGCCAGGTAGAGGGAACCGGCGATGACGATGCGCACCGGCCGGTCCGGGCGGAAATGCGACGCCATGCGCACCGCCTCTTCGATGGTGTTCGCGGTGCGCGCCGCCAGTCCGGCCTCGCAGGCCAGGGCGGCCAGCTCTTTCGCCGGGATGGCGCCTGTCTCGCCGGGGATGGTCACGGTGATGACCTGCGCGGCCAGGCCGGAGAAACAGGCCAGCCAGTCCCTGGCCGCCTTGGTGTTCAGCATGCCCGCGATCATGACCAGCGGCTTGTCGTCCGCCTCGGCCAGCTCCGCCAGCGTGCTGGCCAGGGCGCGCCCGGCGTGGGGGTTGTGGCCGCCGTCGATCCACAGCTCGTCATCCACCCCGGCGACGCGGCGCAGGGGGCCTGAAGTGATGAACTGCATGCGCGCGGGCCAGACGGTCTTGCGCAGGCCCCGGGCGTAATGGGTTTCATTGATGCGAGCATCGCCCAGCTTGCGCAGGGCGGCGATGGCCGTTCCGGCGTTGTCCACCTGAAAGCGCCCCGGCAGGGCCGGCAGGGGCAGATCGAAAAGCGCGGTCTCGTCCTGCCAGATCAGTTTGCCATGCTGCTCGAAGACCTGCCAGTCGCGATTGGCGGCGTAAAGCGGCGCGCCCACTTCGCGCGCCCTTGCGGCGATGACGTCAAAGGCGGCGTCCTCCTGCGGGCCGGCCACAACCGGCGCGCCGGGCTTGATGATGCCGGCCTTTTCCGCCGTCACGCCTTTCAGCTCATCGCCCAGAAAGTCCGCGTGATCGAGCGCCAGCGGAGTGATGACGGTAACGGACGGAGATTCGATCACGTTTGTGGCGTCCAGCCTGCCGCCCAGCCCCACCTCCAGCAGCAGAAGATCCGCCGGACGGCGCGAAAAGGCCAGCAGGGCCGCCGCCGTTGTGATCTCGAAAAAGGTGATGGGCGCGCCCTTGTTGGCCTGCTCGCATTCTTCCAGAAGCTCGGCCAGATGCGGCTCGGTAATGGGCGCGCCGCCGCCGGGCCGGCCCAGGACGATGCGCTCGTGAAAGCGCACCAGATGCGGCGAGGTATAGACGTGAACGGCCAGTCCCGCCGCCTCCGCCATGGCGCGCGTGAAGGCTATGGTGGAGCCCTTGCCGTTCGTCCCGGCCACATGGATGACCGGGGGCAGTTTGCGCTCCGGATGGCCGAGCGCCGCCAGCAGCCGCTCCATGCGGCCCAGAGAGAGGTCGATGCGCTTCGGGTGCAGCTTCAGCAGCCGCTCCAGTATGACATCCGTGCGGGTCATGGCGGGGGAAGGCTCAGGAATGGGCGAAAATGTCCGTATCCCCCCAGCCGGCCAGATCGAGCGCGGCGCGCGTGGGCAGGAAATCGAAGCACTTTTGCGCCAGTTCCGCGCGGCCCTCGCGCCTGAGCATCTGGTCGAGGCGGATTTTCAGCTCGTGCAGATAGAGCACGTCGGAGGCGGCGTATGTCTTCTGCGCATCGGAAAGCACCGGCGTGCCCCAGTCGGAGCTTTGCTGCTGCTTGGACATGTCCACGCCGAGCATCTCGCGCACCAGATCCTTCAGGCCGTGGCGGTCGGTATAGGTGCGCACCAGTCTGGAGGCGATCTTGGTGCAATAGACAGGCGCCGTATCCGCGCCCAGCCAGTGTTTGAGCGCGGCGATGTCGAAGCGCGCGTAGTGGAAGATTTTCAGCACCTGCGCATCTTCCAGCAGCTTTTTCAGGTTCGGCGCGTCATAGATTTCGCGGTCGAGCTGCACCAGCACCGCGTCGCCATCCCCGGCGGAAAGCTGCACCAGGCAGAGCTTGTCGCGCAGCGTGTTCAGGCCCAGGGTTTCGGTGTCCACGGCCACCTGCGCGCCGAAATCGTAATCATCGGGCAAATCGCCCTTGTAAAGCTTGATCGCCATGTGAGGGGTCTCTTCTCGTCATTCGGAAACGGGCGGCGCGACTATAGGCGCAAAGACGCGAGCGGCGAAACAAAAAATCCGCCGGGCGCACCCGCTTCCGGGAGGAAAACTCCGGCAAATCCGCCTGTTCCGCGCTCAGGCCCGGCGAAAGCCGCCTGAAGGGCTGGCGCAAGGCGCAGCCAGGGAGGCGCAAGCCATTGTTGTTTTCCTTTTGCGCCAGACTTGCGCCGCGCAATTCAAGAGCCCCGGGTCTGGACGGGAATCGGTTTGGAGGCGCTTTGCTTGCGCTTGATGAGGTCGTTGTATGCCCGTATCCCCTCTTCGAGATCGGGATAAAAATCCAGCCGCCCGTCCAGCAGGATGGCCGAGGCGTTGCAATATTTCCGCAGGAGATTCGGGCTGTGGGCCACCATGATGATGTCGGAATGCTGCAATTTGCTGTTGAAGACATCCTCGCAGCGTTTGCGGAAGACGGCGTCGCCCACCGCGAGGATTTCGTCAACGAGATAGCAGTCGAAATCGATCGCCATGCTGACCCCGAAGGCCAGACGGGCGCGCATGCCCGATGAATAGGTCTTGACGGGCATGAAATAGTGATTGCCGATATCGGCGAAAGAGCGCACGAAGTCCTCGACCTCCCTCACGTCCTTGCCGTAGATCCGGGCCACGAAACGGACGCCTTCCTTGCCCGACATGCTGGCGGCGAAACCGCCCGCGAAGCCCAGCGGCCACGAAATGCGGCTGTAGCGGATGATCCGTCCCGAAGTGGGCTCCTCCGCGCCGGACATGAGCCGGATCAATGTCGATTTGCCTGCTCCGTTCAATCCCAGGACAGCCACGTTCATGCCTTTCGGGAAGACGAAATCGACATGATCGAGAACGGTCTTCACACCATTGCGCAGCTTGTATTTTTTCGTCACGTCCACCAGACGGATATTGGCTTCCACAGGGGAATCCCGCATTGTGTCTCCAGCTTTTTCATGCCCGGGAGGCTTGTTCCTCTGGCCGTTATTAGCACTTTGCCGGATAATGATAAACGGATATTGTCGTCCGCGCGGCCCGAACGCGCGCCCCGGCCGGATTCATCAGGGAACGCCAGAACATGCCGGAGAAAAACCTCATCCACGCGGTGGACTGGCGCGACGCCGGGCTTTGGCGGCGCAGGCGGGATCTGGAGATTTTCCTTGGCGGTCCCGTGCGTGTTCGCGCGCCGTTTCTCGTTCCCCCCGGCGCGCCGGTCATCTGGCTGGGATGGGGGCGCAAGAAAAGCGGACAGCGCGCCCGCGCCAGCGCCCGCCGCGCCGGATCGGGCTTTCTGCTGCTCGAGGATGGCTTCGTGCGTTCCAGCGGGCTGGGTGTGAGCGGCGCGCGCGCCCTGTCCATCGTGGCGGACAGCCGGGGCGTCTATTATGACGCCACAACGCCATGCGATCTCGAAAACATGCTCAACGCGGGCTGCTTCTCCAGCGCGGAAACCGCCCGGGCCGCAAGGGCGCTGGAGATGATCCGCAGGCTTGGCCTGAGCAAATACAACACCGGCCTGCCGGTTCCGGCTGATTTTTTTCCGCCAGGCGAGGCGCGCGTTCTCGTCGTTGACCAGACGGCGGGCGATCTGTCCTTGAGCTATGGCCGCGCCGGGCCGGAGACATTCCGCGAAATGCTGCGCGCCGCGCTTGAGGAGAACCCGCGCGCCCGCGTTTATGTCAAGACGCATCCGGACGTTCTCGCCGGGCGCAGGAGCGGCTGCCTGCCGCGCATCGAAGATGAAAGAATAACATGGCTGGCCGGTGACTGGGCCCCCCATGACCTGCTGCGGCATTTTGAAAAGGTCTATGTGGCCACCTCGCTGATGGGCTTCGACGCGCTGATTCTGGGCAAACAGGTGCATTGTTTCGGCATGCCCTTCTACGCCGGCTGGGGGCTGACGGAAGACCGCCAGACATGCCCCCGGCGCAAGGCGCGGCGCACCCTGCCGGAGCTGGCCGCCGCCGCCCTGCTGCGTCACGCGCGCTATCTCGATCCGGAAACGGGCGAAGCCCGCGGATTTTTTCCCGCCGCCCGCCATATCGCCCGCCAGACGCGCATGACGCGCTTCTGGGCCGGGCTGCCGGGGGGCGCGTGGTCGGGCCGGGTCTTCGCCTTCGGCTTTCAGATGTGGAAACGGCCCCAGGCGCGGCCCTTCTTCGGCGCCCGGACAAGGGTCGTGTTCGTCTCCTCCGTCTCCCGGGCGCGCCGCGCCGGCATCTCGGCCCGCGACCGCATCGTTGTCTGGGGCCATCGCGATCCCGCCGGCCTCAGGGAGCTGGAGGCGGAACTGGGCCTGAAGGCCGTGCGCGCCGAGGACGGCTTTCTGCGCTCCGCCGGTCTTGGCGCATGGTTCATCCCGCCCCGCTCCCTGGTGTTCGATGACCTGGGCATCTACTTCGATTCCACAAGGGAAAGCCGCCTGGAGCGTCTGCTCAACACGGCGGACATATCCCCCGCCTTGCTGAAACGGGCCCGCGCGCTGCGCGAATTCATCGTCGCGCGCGGCCTGAGCAAATACAATCTAGATGATCCCGCCGCCCGCCCGCTTGAGCTGCCGCATGCCGCGGGCGCGAAGGTCATTCTCGTTCCCGGCCAGGTGGAGACGGACGCCTCCATCCGCCTGGGCTGCGAAGACATCCGCACGAACCTTGGCCTTCTGGAGCGGACGCGGCGCGAGAACCCCGGCGCCTTCATCATCTACAAGCCGCATCCGGATGTCATGGCCGGAAACCGGCGCGGCAGGGTGCATTTGCGCCAGGCCCTGCGCCATTGCGATCATGTGGAGACGCGCGCCGGCATTCTCTCCTGCATCGCCGCCGCCAGCGAGGTGCACACCATGACCTCGCTTTCGGGCTTCGACGCGCTGCTGCGCGGCGTCAAGGTGGTCTGTCACGGCAGGCCCTTTTACGCCGGCTGGGGGCTGACGGAAGACCGCCTGCCGCTGCCGCGCCGCGTCCGCGAGCGCACCCTGGATGAACTCGCCGCCTGCGTTTTGCTGCTCTATCCGGTCTGTTACGGCCGCGAACTGGACGCCTTCGTGAGCGCGGCGAAATCGGCGGAAATGCTGAGCCGCGATCATACGCGCCGCCTGCGGTTGCCTGGCGCCGCGGAATTCGTCCTCAAGCTGTTCCGTTACGCCGCATGGAGCGCGCGCGGCGCCGCCATCACCGTTGCGCGGGGCGCGCCCCGGCGCGGGGAAGGGGACTGACAAGCGGCGTTCAATCCGGAATGCCCAGTCTCCGCCGCCAGAAATCCCGCACCCTTCGCCGCGATCCGGCGCGGCTGGCCGCCCGCGCGCCCTGAACCGCCAGATCCGCCGTCAGGGCTCTGTCCCGGTAAAGATCTTCCAGCATTTCCAGCCACCGGCCCGCCGGGCCGTCCACCAGCAATCCGCTCTTTCCGTGTTCGATCACGCGGTCGATCTGCGGGCAGGCGCCGGCAGAATAAACCCCTGCGGCCCCCATCATGGCGTGATCAAGAAACTTGTTGAACGAGCGCGCCCTGTTGACCGCCGTTTTCCGCATTGGCGCCAGCGCCACATGGAAACTCGCGTGTTCCATGAACCTGCGGAAAAGCGGCCATCTCAAAGGTCTGAAATGCCGGATGTTTTTCCGGTTTTTCAGGATTTCCGGCGCCTGCTTCCCAAGAAACGTCACCAGGCTGACATCTTCGTGAGCGGCGCAGAAATCCGCCAGGGCCGGGGCGATCCCGCCGAAGTCCGCCATGTGGCTGGCGGTGCCGGCGTATATCATCCGGAAACGCCTGGAGCGCCTGAAATGCCTGAAGCG
The DNA here is from genome assembly GCA_027051995.1 of Hyphomicrobiales bacterium. Lineage (GTDB taxonomy): Bacteria > Pseudomonadota > Alphaproteobacteria > Rhizobiales > Aestuariivirgaceae > Thermopetrobacter. The sequence goes on along the minus strand of JALUFY010000118.1, from coordinate 886 downwards.
CCGCCTTTCGCGCAAGATGCATGGCTCCAGCAAATGGCCGGCTTGGGACGGATAGGCGCTGATGATCTGCTCCGAGGGGCCGGCGACATTCGCGCACATGTCCAGTATCGCGGGAATTTCGTTCATCAGCCTGCGGCGGATTCTGAGACGGTAATCCGCCGGGACGTCCGGGTCCTCCGCCAGAGCGCGCATGTCGTCGTCAATCAGAAAATAGCACCGCCCGCGATCGAAACGCCCGCTGCCGAGGATTTCCAGTTCTTCCCGCGTGCCATGCCTGATCAGGACAGCGCTGCCTCCGCATGCGTAAAGATGCGGCCCCAGCCGCTGAACGGGCCTGCGCCGCCTGCCGCCCCGGACGCCCGCGCCGAACGGAAAACGGGCGACATCACCGCTCAGGGCGGCCAGAAAGTATTTGTCCACCGTGGGCGTCGCGCCGTTTGAAAACATGATGCCTGGCGTCCCTTCCGCCTTGTCGCTGGCCCGCCGGGCAATACGCGTCCAGCGCCCGCCATCCCTGTTCCGCGGCCCATATCCCGCTTTTCAGGATGCCTTCCCGCCGTCTGCCTCCAGCGCCTTTTCCAGCCGCTTTTTCAGCGTCCTGACGCGCCCGTCCCGGGCCGCGTCCTTGCGCGCCGCCAGCACGGCCTGGGAGCGCAGGATGACGCCGTCGTCCAGCACCTTCAGGTGATTGGCCCGCAGGGTGGAGCCGGTGGAGGTGATATCGACGATCATTTCCGCCATGCCCGCCGCCGGCGCGCCTTCTGTGGCCCCCAGGCTGACCACGGTGCGGTAGCCCGAGATCCCGTGGCGGGCGAAGAAGCGGCGCGTCAGGCGCAGGTATTTCGTCGCCACTCGCGGCCTGCGCCCGTGGCGGGCATGGCGGAAA
>JALUFY010000117.1 GCA_027051995.1 Hyphomicrobiales bacterium | reverse complement strand
CCACCGAGAGGCTGGTGGCGCGGCCTCTTTACAACAAAAGCCATCTGGCGCAGGTGCTGGCCACCTTCGGGCTGATCCTGCTGGCCGATGCGCTGGCCATGCTCGTCTGGGGCGTGGAGGGGCGCTCCGTGGCCCTGCCCGGCTGGCTGGACGGACGGGTGACGCTGGGCGGCGGCGTGGAGCTGCCGCTCTACCGGCTGGTGATTATCGCGGCGGGGCTGATGGTGGCCGGCGGGCTTTATCTGTGGGTGCATCACACGCGCTTCGGCATGCTGGTGCGCGCGGCGGCCGCCGACAGGGACATGGCCGGGGCGCTGGGCGTGGATACCTCCAAACTGTTTTCCGCCGTCTTCGCCCTGGGGGCGGCGCTGGCGGGGCTGGCGGGCATGCTGATCGCGCCGGTCACCGAGGCGTCGCTCTCCATGGGCTCGGACATCATCATCATCGCCTTCGTGGTCATCATCATCGGCGGCATCGGCTCGCTGAAGGGCGCGTTCATCGCCGCCCTGCTGGCGGGCATGACCGACACCATGGGGCGGGCCTGGCTGGACGGGGCCTTCAAGCTCGTCATGCCGGCGCAGGCGGCGGAGACGGCGGCGCCGGCCATCTCGGCGATGAGCGTCTATATCCTCATGGCGGCCATTCTCGTGGCGCGTCCGCGCGGGCTTTTCCCGCCGCCTTCCAGAGGAGGCCGGGATGGCTGAGAAACTCCGGCGGGTCATACCCTGGCTGGACGGGGCGATGCTGGCCGTGCTGGCGCTCATGCCGGTCATCGCCGGAGCGGCCGGGCAGGCCTTCTGGCTCGATCTGGCAACGCGGCTGGTCATACTGGCCATCGCGGCGGCGTCGCTGAATATCATACTGGGATATGGCGGGCTCGTCTCCTTCGGGCACGCGGCCTTTCTCGGCATCGGGGCCTACGCGGCGGGCATTCCCATCTATCACTCCGTCTATGGCGGCGCGGAGTGGCTGGCCTCGGATTCGGGGCTGTTTCATTTCGCCCTGGCCATCGGGGCCGGGGCGCTGTTCGCCCTGGTGACGGGAGCCTTGAGCCTGCGCACCAGAGGCGTGCATTTTCTCATGATCACCATGGCCTTCGGGCAGATGGTCTATTACCTGCTGGAATCGCTGGAGACCTACGGCGGCAACGACGGGCTGACGCTGGATGCGCGCTCGCGATTGCCGGGGATCAATCTGGATGACCCCAAACAGCTCTACTGGCTGGCCTTCGCCGTGCTGCTGGCGGTCATCGGCCTGACCTGGCGGCTTTCGCGCGCCCGCTTCGGGCTGGCGCTGGCCGGGGCGAAGGCCAACGCGGCGCGCATGGCCGCCCTGGGGTATGACACGGCGCGCATTCGCCTCGCGGCCTATGTGCTGGCCGGGGCCATCGCGGCGCTGGCCGGGGCGCTGATGGCCAATTTCTCCGCCTTCATCTCTCCGGCCATGAGCAGCTGGCCGCATTCGGGCGAGCTGATGTTCATGGTCATCCTGGGCGGCGCGGGGCGGCTGGCCGGGCCGGTTCTGGGGGCGGGGCTGTTCATCCTGCTGGAGGAAATCCTCTCATCGGTGACCATCTACTGGCATCTGCCCTTCGGCGCCCTGCTGATTTTCGCGGCGCTGTGGCAGGCCGGGGCGCTGAAGGGGAAAGCCGCGCGGGAGGCCGCGTCATGACGGCGGAGAAGAACCCCGCGCTGCTGCGGATCGAGAACCTGAGCAAGGTTTACGGGGGGCTGAGCGCATCGGCCAACATCAATCTGACGCTGAGGGCGGACGAGACGCATGCGCTGATCGGGCCGAACGGGGCGGGCAAGACGACACTGATCGCCCAGATCACTGGCGAGACGCGGCCAGATACCGGGCGCATCCTGCTCAAGGGACGCGACATCACATCCCTGCCGGTTCACCGCCGGGCGCGGCTGGGGCTGGCGCGGTCGTTCCAGATCACCTCGCTGATGGACGAAATGCGCGTCTTTGACAACGCCCTGCTGGCGGTGATGGCGCATGCCGGATCGCCCTGGCGCTTCTGGAAGGAGGCGCGCCGCGAGTCCGCACTCGTGGATGCGGCGCGGCGGATGCTGGCGCTGACCGGGCTGGAGGATGCGCAGGATGCGCCGGCCGGGGCGCTGCCGCATGGGCGGCGCAGGCAGCTGGAGCTGGCGCTCACCCTGGCGGGCGAACCGGAGCTTCTGCTGCTCGATGAGCCCATGGCCGGGCTGGGGCCGGGAGAAAGCCGGGCGATGGTGGAGCTGCTCAAGCGTCTGAAGCCGCGCCACACCATGCTGCTGGTGGAGCATGACATGGATGCGGTCTTCGCCCTGGCGGATCGCGTCTCGGTGCTGGTGGCCGGGCGGCTGATCGCCACCGGAACGCCGGAAGCCATCCGCGCCGATGAGCGGGTGCGCGCCGCCTATCTGGGCGAGGAGGAGGCGCGATCATGCTGAAGGTGCGCGGGCTCGAGGCCGGATATGGCGCGGGACAGGTGCTGCACGGGGTTGATCTGGACATCGGCGCGGGCGAGGCCGTCTCGCTGCTGGGGCGCAACGGCATGGGCAAGACCACCACGGTGAAGGCCATCACCGGACTGATCGCGGCGCGCGGCGGGCGCATCATGCTGGAGGGCGCGGAGATCACCCGCCTGCCGGCGCACGAACGGGCGCGCCTGGGGCTGGGGCTTGTTCCGGAAGGGCGGCAGATCTTTCCCAATCTGACGGTGCGCGAAAACCTTATCGCCACGGCGCGCGCGGGGCGGGGCGCGGAAGGAAGCGGGGAGAAGTGGACGCTGGAGCGGGTGCATGAGCTGTTTCCGGAGCTGGCCGGACGCGCATCGACGGCGGGGGCGCTGCTGTCTGGCGGCGAGCAGCAGATGCTGGCCATCGGCCGGGCCCTGATGACCAATCCGCGGCTGCTCATTCTGGACGAGGCCACCGAGGGGCTGGCCCCCATGGCGCGGCGGCGCATCTGGGAGGCGCTGGGCGAGGTTCTGGATGGGGGAATGGCGCTTCTGATCATCGACAAGAACGTGCATGATCTGCTGAAGCTGGCCTCGCGCCATTACATCATGGAAAAGGGGCGCATCGTCTGGCAGGGTTCCTCCGGCGCGCTGGCGGAAGACGCCGCCGCGCGGGACAAGTATCTGGGCGTGTGAACGGGCAAAACGGGATGAGAAGCCGCAGGATATTTCTGACGGGACTTGCGCTGCCGCTTCTGGCGCGGGCGGCCCGGGGAGGCAATCCCTTCGATCTGTTCTCGCGCGAGGGCCGCGTGCGGCTTGCGCCGCATGGCGGGGCTTACGGGGCTTATGCGCGCCATCTGCTGGCCAATCTCGGGCCGGGCGTGCGCATCCGGCCCGATCTGGAGGCCGTGCTCGACAGGCTGGCCTCGAAAGCGCGGCGGCGGGAAGGGCATTCGGCCCTGCGCGCCTCGTCTCTGGCGCTTTTGGCGGCCAGGGCGCAGGCGGCGGACATGCTGCTGGGCGGATACGTGGGGCATCACTCGCCTTCGGGTTTTTCCTTCGCGCGGCGCTTCGAGGCCATCGCCGGAGCGGGACACGGCAATCACGGCGAGAACGCCGCGCGCGACCGCCAGCCGGGGCCGGTGGACCGGATGAAGGCGGCCCGGCTGTTCCGCCAGTGGCTGGAGAGCCCGGGGCACCGCGCCAACCTGATGCGGCGCGAATGGCGCTTCGTGTGCACGGGCGCGGTGGCGCGCGGGCATCATCTCTACGCGGTGCAGATCTACTGGGAGACATAGGCCGGGGAGGAGGCCCGCATGGCGCAGCTCAGCAGGACGCGGGCCGGCATGGCTCTGTGCACCCTGGCGATGGCCGTTTTCGCCGTTCAGGACGCCTTCACGCGGGTGCTGGTGCGGACCATCGCGCCGGCGCAGATCATGATGGTGCGGTTGTGGGCCTTCGCGGCGGTGATGGTGCTTTTCGCCATCTACAAGGGGCGGCTGTGGCGGACGCTGCGGCCCGCCCGGCCCGGGCTGCAAATCCTGCGGGCGGCCTTTTCGGCCTTCGAGGTGGTGGTGGTCGGCTTCATGCTGAAATACATGGGGCTGGCCGAGGCGCACGCATTGTTCGCCTCTTTTCCGCTGATGGCGGCGCTGATGGCTTTCGCGGTGCTGGGCGAGCGGCTTTCAGCGGCGCGCGCGGGGGCCATTCTGGCCGGTTTTCTGGGCGCGCTGCTGATCATCAAGCCGGGGTCTGGCGTGTTCCGCCCCGCCGCCTTTCTGCCGCTGCTGGCGGCGGCGCTGTTCGCCGCCTATCAGGTGGCCGGACGGCTGGCGGCGCGGCATGACGATTATCTGACCTCCGCCGTGCAGGTGGCGGTGGTTGGCGCGGTCATCCTCACGCCGTTCGGGCTGCTTGCCTGGAAAGCGGCCAATGGCGCGGAGTGGCTGATGATCGCGGCGGTGAGCACCGGCGGGATCGGCGGGCACCTGCTGCTGATCAAGGCGCTGGAATACGCCGAGGCGACGGCTCTTCAGCCGTTCAACTATTTCCTGCTGTTCTTCGCCACGGTGATCGGCGTGGGCTGGTTCGGCGAACGCCCCGATGGCCTTTCGGTCACCGGGGCGCTGATTATCGCCGCTTCGGGCCTGTTCCCGGTGCTCGCGGGGCGCGGGCGGTTCTGACCGGGGTATCGCCCGTTCAGCTCAGGGCGGATTTCAGTGCGTCCACCAGACCGGTTTTCTCCCAGGAGAAGCCGCCGTCTTCCTCCGGCTGGCGGCCGAAGTGGCCATAGGCGGAGGTGCGGGCATAGATCGGGCGGTTGAGCTGGAGATGCTCGCGGATGCCGCGCGGGCGCAAATCCATG
>JALUFY010000116.1 GCA_027051995.1 Hyphomicrobiales bacterium | reverse complement strand
GTTCACCGCCGGGCGCACGCCCTGATAGAACAGGTCGGTTTCCAGGAAGATCTGACCGTCGGTGATGGAAATGACGTTCGTCGGGATATAGGCCGACACGTCGTTGGCCTGAGTCTCGATCACCGGCAGGGCGGTGAGCGAGCCCGCGCCCATCTTGTCGCTCAGCTTGGCCGAGCGCTCCAGCAGGCGCGAATGCAGATAGAACACGTCGCCCGGATAGGCCTCGCGCCCCGGCGGGCGGCGCAGCAGCAGCGACATCTGGCGGTAGGCCACCGCCTGCTTGGACAGATCGTCATAGCCGATCAGCGCATGCATGCCGTTGTCGCGGAAGTATTCGCCCATGGCCGTGGCCGTGAACGGCGCCAGGAACTGCAACGGCGCGGGCTCCGAGGCCGTGGCCGCCACGACGATGGAATATTCCATCGCCCCGTGCTCCTCCAGCACCTTGACGAACTGCGCCACCGAGGAGCGCTTCTGGCCGATCGCCACGTAGATGCAATAGAGCTTGTCGTATTCCTTCTCCGCCGCCTCGTTGTAGGATTTCTGGTTGAGGATGGCGTCGAGCAGAATGGCCGTCTTGCCGGTCTGGCGGTCGCCGATGACCAGCTCGCGCTGGCCGCGCCCGATGGGAATGAGCGCATCCACCGCCTTCAGGCCGGTGAGCATGGATTCATGCACCGACTGGCGCGGAATGATGCCCGGCGCCTTCACGTCCACCTGGCGGCGCTCCTTCGCCTTGACCGGCCCCTTGCCGTCGATGGGATTGCCAAGCGCGTCCACAACGCGGCCCAGCAGCTCCTTGCCCACCGGCGCCTCGACGATGGCCCCGGTGCGCTTGACCACATCACCCTCGTTGATGCCGCGGTCCTCACCGAACAGCACGATGCCGGCGTTGTCGCGCTCCAGATTCAGCGCCATGCCGATGACGCCGGTGGGAAACTCCACCATCTCGCCGGCCATGACGTTGTCCAGCCCGTGAACGCGGGCGATGCCGTCGCCCACCGACAGCACCGTCCCGGTCTCGGAGACTTCCGCCTCCTTGCCGAAGTCGCGGATCTGTTTCTTCAGGATGGCGGAAATCTCCGCTGCCCGGATATCCATGTCTCAAGCCCCTTTCAGCATCATCTTGAGGGTGTTCAGTCTGGTCTTGATGGATGTGTCGATCATGCGCGAGCCGACGCGCACGACAAGGCCGCCCATGATGGAGGGATCGACGATGTTCTCGATTTTCACCTCCGAGCCCAGCGCCGCCTTCAGCGCCGAGGCGATCTTTTTGTTCTGCGCCGCGGTCAGTCTGGCCGCCGACGTGATGCGCGCCGAAATCTCGCCCTTCATGCCCGCCACCAGCGCCTCGTAGGCCCGGATCATCTCCGGCAGCAGCGGCAGACGGCGGTTTTTCGTCACCGTTCCGATGAAATTGATGGTCAATGGGCTGGCGCCCATTTTCTCCAGAACGGCGGTGAGCCCGCCTATCTGCTCTTCGGCGTCATGCAGCGGAGAGGCGATGAAACGCGCCAGACCATCGGCCCCGGCGATCAGCTCGCCAAGCCTGATCAGATCATCGCGCACCTTCTCCACCTCGCCGCTCTCGCGCGCCAGATCGAAAAGGGCCCGCGCGTAACGCGCGGAAACGCCCGAAACCGTCATGTCGCTGGCCGTCACTCGCCTGACCCCTGCCTTCGCGGTTTTCCGGCCTTTCCGGCCTGTGGAATCCGCCTTTGCGTTACATATTCAAACATTTGAAAATATTGACATATTTTCATGACATGCGGGGGCGGAAAAGCCCCCGCCCGGCGCATGTCGCGAGACCTCTATCATAGCCCCCCACGCGGCGCAATAGGACTTGCGCGGCATAACAGGGGATAAAGGCCCCGCATGTTCGCCGCAAGGAGTGTATCAAACCCCGCCCTGTAATGGCCAGACCACCAGGATGAGCGGAATTGACACAGCCAGGATCAGGAGCTCCAGCGGCAGACCCATGCGCCAGTAGTCGCCGAAGGAATAACCGCCCGGGCCCATGATGATGGTGTTGTTCTTGTGCCCGATGGGCGTGAGAAAGGCGCACGAGGCCGCCACCGCCACCCCCATGAGCATGGAATCGGGATTGACCTGCAAGGCTTTTGCCACCTGCACCGCCACCGGCCCGGCCACCAGCACGGTGGCGACGTTGTTCAGCATGTCCGAAAGGGTCATGGTGATGACCATGATGACAGCCAGCACCAGCGCCGGGGACAGGCCATTGGTCAGCCACAGGATGAATTGCGCGATCAGCCCCGTGCCGCCCGATGTCTCGATCGCCGCGCCTATGGGAATCAGCGACGCCAGCAGCACGATCACCGGCCATTCCACGGATTCGTAGATCTGCCCGAGCGAGATGATGCGGAAGGCCACGAAGGCCACCACCGCCGCCGCCAGCGCCACCGGCAGATAGACCAGCCCGAAAGACGACGCGGCGATGGCCGCAGCGAACAGCCCCACGGCCAGCCAGGCCTTCTGCCTCTGCGGCACGGAAGCGGCGCGCCTGTCGATGGGCATGACGCCCAGCCAGCGGATGGTTTCGGCCAGCCCGTTTTCCGGCCCCATGAGCAGCAGAAGATCGCCCGGCTGGATTTTCTCCTCGCGCACCCGCCCCTTCACCCGCCTGCCGTGCCGCGCGATGCCGACGAGAATGACGCCCCGGCGCGCCAGCAGCCGCAGCTCTTTGGCGGAACGGCCGATAATGCGCGCGTCCTTTGGCGCGGCGGCCTCCGTCATGGCCAGCGTATCGGCCATCAGCGAGCCGTGCTTGCGCGAGCGCGACAGATCCAGCCGCAGGGCGGAAGCGAACTGCTCCAGCCCCTCCGGGCTGCCCTCGATGATCAGCACGTCGCCCTTGCGGATTTCCTCTCCGGCGGGGCGGTTTTCGCGCCTGCCGCGCCGCACCAGCCCCAGCAGCCAGACATCCGCCTCCTCGGCGGCCTGTTTCAGATCGCGGAACTTCCTGCCGATGGCCGCCGATTTCTCCGGCACAAGCACTTCCATGACGTAGGCTTCCAGAACTTGAAGCTCCTCGCGGGCGTCGCGCTTCGCCCTTGCCCGGGGGATGAGCCGCCAGCCGATGAGCGCCACGAAGGCCAGCCCCGCCGCCGCCGCGCCCAGCCCCACCGGCGTGAAGCTGAACATCCCGTAGGGCGCGCCCAGAGCCTCTTCGCGGAATTGCGCCACAACGATGTTCGACGGCGTGCCGATCATCGTCGTCATGCCGCCCAGAATGGTGGCGAAGGACAGCGGCATGAGCGACAGCGCCGGCGAGCGTTTGGCCCGCCTGGCCGCCTGAATGTCCACCGGCATGAGCAGCGCCAGCGCCGCCACGTTGTTCATGAAGGCCGAAAGCGCCGCCCCCACCGCGCCCATTATGGCGATATGCGCCGCCAGCGGGCGCCGCGCCGAAACCAGCTTGCGGGTGAGCATTTCGATGGCCCCCGATTGCGCCAGCCCGCGCGAGATGATGAGCACCAGGGCGATGACGATGACCGCCGCATGGCCAAACCCCTCGAAGGCCCGCCGGTGATCGATGACGCCGATGAGCACGGCGAAGACCAGCGCCCCGAAGGCCACCACGTCATAGCGCCAGCGGCCCCACAGAAGAAGCCCCAGAACGCCGCCCATGATGAGAAACAATGCCGCCTGTTCATATGTCATGCGCAAGGCATAACACGGCCCGTCCCGGTTGCAAAAAGGGATCGGCCCGGTTCCTCGGAGCGGACATCGGGGACAGCGGCGGAATGGGGCTGGGGGGCTTGATAATTTCCGCCGTGCCCCCGCCCGCCCGTTGAAACCGGGCCGAAGAGGCAACGTCGATATAGTCGTCCGGGGATATGGCGGCAAAAGGGATGGATTTTGCGCCGCCGGTGATCATTCCTTGACGAAATCGTGGCTTTTCAACCTCCAGACGCAACAAGGCCCGGAAAAACCGCCAGCGCGCGTCTTTCCGGGCCTTTTGTCCCAACCGCCTGAACGAATCAGGCTAGTCGCTGCTCATGATTCCCAGGATGTTGAGAATGTGGATGAACAGCGTGATGAAGCTGCCATAGAGCATGAAGGCGCCGAAGATGGCCTTCGAGCGCGCCGCAGCGGCGATATCGCCGGCCACATACATGGCCTTGATCTGCTGCGTCTCCCATGCCGTGATGCCGGAGAACAGGAGCACCACCAGAATGGAGGTGATCAGGCTGGCCATGGTGGAGTGAAAGAAGATGGCGTTGACCACGATGGCCACGAGCAGGCCGATGGAAGCCATCATGAAGAAACCGGCGAAACCGCTCAGATCCTTCTTCGTCACGTATCCGGCCAGGCTCGTCGCCCCGAAGGTGATGGAGGTGATGAGCAGGGCGCGGAATACCAGCTGCCCGCCGTTGATGTGCATGTAGTAGGCGATCATCGGCGAGATCAGCAGCCCCCACAGAGTGGCGTAGGCCCCGTAGGCCAGATAGGCGCTCGCCGCGTTGCCGGAGAAGATCAGGCGCGGGGCGAACCAGCCCAGGCCCAGCACGCCGAAGAACAGCACCCACTTCATCGGCCCCAGGGCGACGGTGGCCATGAGCTGCGGATTGGCCGTCATGAAAAGCGTCACGATGGCCGTCCAGGCCACGCCGAGCGCCATGTAGTTGTAGACCCTGAGCATGTAGGAGCGCAGGCCGGCGTCGATTTCCGCCCGCCCCCGCGCGCCCGTGCGGGCCGGAGTGCTCATTCTGTAATCGTTCATGTATCCCTCGTTGCTTTCGCGTTGCTGCCGCTGTCATGAGCCGCGAAGACATCGCGGTCTCGCATCATATTGGCCTTGCGCGTCACATTTTCAAT
>JALUFY010000115.1 GCA_027051995.1 Hyphomicrobiales bacterium | reverse complement strand
ATCCTCCTGCCCGCGCGCCGGGCGCTGGCGCGCGGGCAGGAGGATGGCGCGGATCTGGTGGTGCTGCCCGAATTGTTCATCGCCGGGTATCCGCCGGAGGATCTGATCCTGCGCCCTTCCTTCGTGCATACCTGCATGGCGGCGGTGAAGGAGCTGGCGAAGGAGACGCAGGGCGGCCCGGCCCTGCTCACAGGCGCGCCCTGGGAGGAGGACGGTATCGTGCGCAACGCCGCCATCCTGCTCGATGAGGGCGCGATCGCCGCCATCCGCTTCAAGCACGATCTGCCCAATTACGGCGTGTTCGACGAAAAGCGCGTCTTTTCGCCCGGCCCGCCGCCGGAGCCGGTGAACTTTCGCGGCGTGAAACTGGGCATCCCCATCTGTGAGGATATCTGGACGCCGGACGTGGCGGCGCGTCTGGAGGCGTGCGGGGCGGAAGTGCTCATCGCGCCCAACGCCTCGCCCTTCGAGGAGGACAAGCACGATACGCGCCTTGATCTGGCCCGTGACCGGGTGAATGAAACCGGCCTGCCGCTGGCCTATCTGAATCTCGTTGGCGGGCAGGATGAACTGGTGTTCGACGGCGGCTCATTCGCCCTCAACCCCGGCGCGGAGGGCAAAGAGGAGCCCGATTGCGCCGCCCTGGCCTGGCGGCTGGAGGGCTTCGCGGAGGATTTCATCACCACGGCGCTGGAGAAAACGGCGGATGGCTGGCGCTTCGCCAGGGGCCATTGCGCCGGGCATCCCCGGGGGCTGGACGCCGTCTGGCGCGCCTGCGTGCTGGGCACGCGCGACTATGTGGAGAAGAACCGCTTTTCCTCGGTGGTCATCGGCCTTTCCGGCGGCATTGATTCGGCGGTGGTGGCGGCCATTGCGGTGGACGCGCTGGGGCCGGAGCGCGTGCATTGCGTCATGCTGCCCTATGAATACACTTCCTCGCAAAGCCTCGATGACGCCAAGGGCGCGGCGGAGCTTCTGGGCGTGCGCTATGACATCGTGCCCATTCACGCCCCCGTGGCGGGCTTCCATGAGGCGCTGGCCGGGATGTTCGCGGGTTCGGAGCCCGGCGTGACGGAGGAAAACATCCAGTCGCGGGCACGCGGCGTCATTCTCATGGCCATCTCCAACAAGCTGGGCGGCATGGTGCTGACCACCGGCAACAAATCGGAGATGTCTGTGGGCTACGCCACCCTCTATGGCGACATGAACGGCGGCTTCAACCCCATCAAGGATGTCTACAAGACGCAGGTTTTCGCTCTGGCCAGAATGCGCAACGCGGGCCGCCCGCATGGCTGCCTGGGGCCAAGGGGAGCGGTGATGCCCGAAAGCATCATCACCAAGCCGCCCAGCGCCGAGCTGCGCCCCGGCCAGACCGATCAGGACAGCCTGCCGCCTTATGACGTGCTCGACGCCATCCTGCACGGGCTGGTGGAGGAGGAGGAGCCGGTGGAGGCGATCGCCGCGCGCGGCTTTGACGCCACGCTGGTGCGACGCGTGCAGAACATGCTCTATATCGCCGAATACAAGCGCCGTCAGGCCGCGCCGGGGGTGAAGATCACCCGCCGCAACTTCGGCCGCGACCGCCGCTATCCCATCACCAACGCATTCCGGGAATAGGCGCATGGGCGGGTGTGCGGAAATGAAAAATTTCCCCTTCCCCACGAGAGGGGAGGGAGAGAAAAAACCGGCAATGGAGAGCAACCGCTCATGACCGTCACAGTGCGTTTCGCGCCATCGCCCACGGGGCGCATTCATATCGGCAACGCGCGCACCGCCGTGCTCAACTGGCTGTATGCGCGCAAGCACGATGGGCGTTTCCTGCTGCGGCTGGATGATACCGACGCGGCGCGCTCGAAGGAGGAATACGCGCGGGCGATTATTGACGATCTGCGCTGGCTGGGCCTGGAGCCCGCCGCCATCGAGCGCCAGAGCGCGCGGCTGGCGCGCTACGAGGCGGCGGCGGAGCAGCTGAAGAGTGCGGGCCTGCTCTATCCCTGCTTCGAGACGGAGCAGGAACTGACGCTGAAGCGCAAGGCGCGGCTCATGGCGGGGCGTCCGCCGGTCTATGACCGCGCCGCCCTGAAGCTGACGGAAGAGGCCCGCGCCGCCCTTGAGCGCGCCGGACGCAAGCCGCACTGGCGCTTCAAACTGCCCGAAGGCGTCACAGGCTGGCGCGACATGGTGCGCGGCGATGTTGAGATCGATCTGGCCAGCCTCTCCGATCCGGTGCTGATCCGTCAGGACGGCGGCTTTCTCTATACCCTGCCGTCGGTGGTGGACGACATGGACATGGGCATCACCCATGTGATCCGGGGCGAGGATCACGTGGTCAACACCGCCGTGCAGATCGCCCTGACGCGCGCCCTGGGGGGCGAGCCGCCGCGCTACGCCCATCATTCGCTGCTGGTGGGCAAGGACGGATCGGGGCTTTCCAAGCGGCTGGGCAGCCTCGGCATCGGCGATCTGCGCGAAAAGGGGCTGGAGCCGGAAACCATCGTCTCCTATTGCGCCACCATCGGCTCATCCCTGCCGGTGGCGGCCCACGCGGACATGGAAGGGCTGGCGGAAGGCTTCGACCCGGCGCAGCTGTCGCGCGCCCCGGCGCGCTTCGACGAGGCCGAACTGGAGCTGCTCAACGCCCGGCTTCTGCACGACATGCCATATGACATGGCGCGGCCCCGGCTGGCGGCGCTGGGAATCGCGGCGGACAAGGATTTCTGGGAGGCCATACGCGGCAACATCGCCCGCATGACCGAGGCGGCGGACTGGCGGGATGTGGTGAAAGGCGAGATCGCGCCGGTCATCGCCGGAGAGGATCGCGAGTTCCTGGCCCGGGCCGCGGAGCTTCTGCCGCCGGAGCCCTGGGGCGAAGAGACATGGAAGGGCTGGACAGGCGCCCTGAAAGAGGCCACGGGGCGCAAGGGCAAGAGCCTTTTCATGCCCCTGCGGCTGGCCCTGACGGGAAAACCCCACGGCCCGGAAATGTCAAAGCTCCTGCCCCTCATCGGCCGGGAAAAGGCGCTGGCGCGGCTGCGCGGATAATGACCGGGCTTTCGGCCTTGCCCCTACTCCCGGCACAGATAGCGGCCATAGGCCCAGCCGATGATGCCGGTGCGCGCGCCCGTGTTGTCGAGTATCTCCACTTCCCACCAGCGGCGGCGCGGATAGGGATTGACACTCACCACTTCCGTTCCGGGCCCCATGCGCGTGATCTCCGGGCAGCGGGTGGAGCCGCATGTGCGCAGGGAGAGATAGTTGTCGCCCATGGGATTGAGCCGGCAGACACGGAAATATTCTCCGTCATAGGCCAGACCGGCCGGTGCGCCAGCAGCGAGAACAGCGGCCACGGCAAGGGGGATGAGCCACAGGGACTTGCGGGTTTTCATCTGTCGCCTCCATGAGACTGAACCCCCGGTCTGATACCGGTATCAGTCTTCCGGCTTGGAAAATCAAGCCTTGGCGGTCATGCCGCATCATCCGCCCGTGACGTTCATGTTGCGCAGCAGGACGCCCTGGGTGTTGCCCTCTTCGATGACGAATTCGTGGCCCCTGGGCTTTTTCGCGATGGCCTCGTTTATGGCGCGGCGCAGCAGGGCGTCGTTGCGCGACAGGCGCAGGGGGGTGCGCAGATCCATGGCGTCGTCCTGGCCCAGACACATGTAGAGGGTGCCGGTGGCGGTCAGGCGCACGCGGTTGCAGGTGTCGCAGAAATGCGCCGAAAGCGGCGTGATGAAGCCCAGCCGCCCGCCGGTTTCGGCCACCCGCACATAGCGCGAGGGCCCGCCGGTGTTCAGCGTGATGGGCTCCAGGGTGAAATCCTCCTCCAGCCGCGCGCGCACCTCCGTTAGGGGCAGATACTGATCGGCCCTGTCGCCGCCGATCTGGCCCAGCGGCATGGTCTCGATAAGCGTCAGATCAAAACCATGCCCATGCGCCCAGCGGAGGATTTCGGGGATTTCCGCGTCGTTGAAGCCGCGCACCGCGACGGCGTTGATCTTCACCGCCAGCCCGGCGTCCTTCGCCGCCTCCAGGCCATCCAGCACCTTCGCCAGATCGCCCCGGCGGGTGATGCGGGCGAATTTCTCCGCATCCAGCGTATCCAGCGAGACGTTGACGCGGCGCACGCCAAGGGCGGCCAGCCGGGCGGCGTATTTGCGCAGCTGCGAGCCGTTGGTGGTCAGCGTCAGCTCGTCCAGAAGCCCGGCCTCCAGATGGCGCGAGAGGCGCTCGATCAGCCACATCAGGTTGCGCCGCACCAGCGGCTCGCCGCCGGTCAGGCGTATCTTGCGCACGCCCTTCTCGACGAAGGCGGTGCAGATGCGGTCGAGCTCCTCCAGGGTGAGAATGTCGCGCTTGGGCAGGAAGGACTGATCCTCCGCCATGCAGTAGAGGCAGCGGAAGTCGCAGCGGTCGGTGACCGAGACGCGCAGATAGGTGATGGCCCGCCCGTGGGGATCAATCAGCCGCTTCGCGCGCGCGTCATGCGGTATGTCCGGATGCTCGTTCATGAGCTGCCATGATTGGCCGCTCCGCGCGGCGCGTCAAGAGGCAGCAGGCCGCCAGAGGCGATTTTTCCGCCACGGGGACGTTCTGAATCGCGCTCGGACGCTCCGGAAAAGGATACACAGTTTCAGCCGAACTCCGGATGAACTCAGGTGCTTCGGTTATTTTCGTGATATAAAGGGATCAAGAAGGTTCATCGCCTCTCCCTGACAGGGGATGGGGATGATGCGGGTGCGGCAGGAAAGGAAAAGGGGCGTAAAGAATTCTGCCTGCCGCCGCCCCATGAGCCGCAAGGAAAGTGGATATTATGAGCAGCACGGATAGACCTGTTTTCACCAGCGTGGAAG
>JALUFY010000114.1 GCA_027051995.1 Hyphomicrobiales bacterium | reverse complement strand
GAAAAAGGCCCAGGTGGTGATCAGGGCCAGGGCCAGCGCGCCGAGCACCAGGGTGCGGTCGGACTTCAGGATGGTGGCGGAGATGGTCACCGGCACGAGAAACAGGAAAGAGAAGGGATTTTCCAGCCCGCCGGTGAGATAGATGAGGATGGCCAGCTGGATGATGTCGAAGGCCAGCAGCATGGCGGCGTGGGTCTCGTTGAGCCGCGTCGAGGTGCGCCAGCGCAGGGTGAGGATAATGTTCAGCCAGGCGGTCAGGGCGATGACCAGCATGGCCGTCCAGAAGGGCATCTCGAAGCCCAGGACGAGCGAGACGAAGAGCACCACCGCCAGCTGGCCCAGCACCGCCAGCCAGCGCAGGCGCACCAGGGTCTGCAGGCGCACCCCGCGGCCCCTGGGCGCGGCGGGCTGGCGTGTGGCGGGTTTTTTCGTCATGCGGCGGGTCACCTTCCGGCGGTATGGACAATTGTCAAGTTGCGCGGCGCGGCGCGGGCGCTATAGTGCGCCATCCGAACCTACCCTAACACAGGTGCGTCATGGCGAAAAAATCCGCTTCCAAATCCGCTTTGCCGCTGCTGGCCGCCGTGGCCGTGGCGGTGGCCGTCTCCATCGGTCTGCTGTTCTACATCGCCGGTCAGGGGAAAAAGGCGACGGACGCGCCGCTGATCGGCGGGGCCTTCGAGCTGACGGACTTCAATGGCAAGCCGTTCACCGACAAGGATCTGAAGGGCAAGTATTCGCTGATCTATTTCGGCTATACCTATTGCCCGGATGTCTGCCCGACGGAATTGCAGACCATGACGGCGGCGCTGGAGCAGCTGGGGCCGCTGGCGGACAAGATCCGGCCCATCATGATCTCGGTCGATCCGGCGCGCGACACGCCCAAGGTGCTGAAGGAATACCTGTCCAACTTCTATCCCACCTTCATCGGGCTGACCGGCACACCGGAGCAGATCAAAAAGGCCGGAGACGCCTACCGGGTGTTCTACCGCAAGACGGATCAGAAAAGCAGCTCGGACTACCTGATGGATCATTCCTCCATCGTCTATCTGATGGACGAGAACGGCAAATACCTGAAACATTTCGCCTACGGAACAACGCCGGAAAAACTCGCGGCCGGCATCAAAAAGACCATCGAAGAGCACGAAAAGGGCAAGTAAGGCGCAGGGGTGGTGGCGCGGCTTTCGTTCTCTTTTAAGTAAGCGGATACATAGTCTTTTCAGCGGGCTATAATCATACCGCAATACCAAACTCTTCCGTCATGCCCGGCCTTGTGCCGGGTATCCAGGGCGGGTTGCTCCGCCGGTCATGGTGACGGTTACCGCGCCTCTTGCAATGGAGTGAAAAAGAAAACGAACAGAAAGGGCGCAATGCGGCATTGCCTCCGTTTTGGGTCACGGCCGGCGCCTCACACGTCTGCCTGTGTTCTTGGCCCTGGATTGCCGGGACAAGCCCGGCAATGACGATTGTATAATTATATCAAATGGTTGTGCAAGTTATTCAAGCAAGGGCAGGTGCCTCCTGCTCGTGTGGTTTTTTCTGGATACCATTGAGCCCGCGCGCCATCAGGCCAGCTGTGTCAGGATGTAATCCAGCACGAGGCGGCCCTTGTCCGTTGCCGCCAGGGTGTCCGGCGATGGGCGGGCGAGGAGGCCCTGTTTTATCAGCCGGGCGATCTCGCCTTCCGGCAGGGGCGCGCCGGATAGCGCGGCGAAGCGCGCCGGTTTCATCCCCTCGCGCATGCGCAGGCTCATGAGCAGATATTCCATGCCGGCCTCTTCCGGGCTCAGGGGCCGCATCTCCTCCAGCCCGCCGGTTTGCGCCGCCTTCAGCCAGCGGGCGGGGGCGCGGATGGCGCGCAGGGCCTGGTGCGCGCCGGTTTCATCCACGAGGCGCGCATGGGCGCCGGGGCCGATGCCGGCGTATTCGCCATAGCGCCAGTAAAGCAGGTTGTGGCGGCATTCCGCGCCCGGTCTGGCGTAATTGGAAATCTCGTAGAGCTCCAGCCCGGCGGCGGCCATCATGGCGCGCGTCAGATCATAGAGGCGCACCGATGTTTCTTCGTCAGGCAGACGCAATTTCCCCTGTTCGTAACGCTTGTGAAACGGTGTTTCTGGCTCCATCGTCAGCTGATAGGCGGAGATATGCTCCGCGCCCAGCCGCAGGGCGCGGGCCAGTTCGGCCTCCCAGGCATCGGGGGTTTGGCCGGGGCGGGCATAGATGAGATCGAAGGAGGCGCGGGGGAAGGTCTTGCGCGCCATCTCCCAGGCGGCCAGCGCCTCTTGCGCCGTGTGCTGGCGGCCCAGGGCGGCCAAGGCGGCGTCATCCAGCGCCTGAACGCCCAGCGAGAGGCGGTTGATCCCGGCGGCGGCGAAATCGCGGAACCTGCCGGCCTCGGCGCTGGTGGGGTTGGCTTCCAGGGTGATTTCCGCATGCGCCGCGAAGGGCCACAGGCGCGCGGCTTCATGCAGAATCTCCGCCACCAGCCGGGCAGGCATGAGCGAGGGCGTGCCGCCGCCGAAGAAGACCGAGGTGATGCGCCGCCCCGGCGCGCGGACGGCGAACCAGCGCAGGGCGGCGATATACCCATTCCTCCATTCTTCCGTATCAATGGAATCCTGGACATGGGAATTAAAATCGCAATAGGGGCATTTGGACAGGCAGAAGGGCCAGTGCACGTAAAGGCCGAATTCCGCCTCGCCGCCCATTCAGGAAGACGCCTCGCGCAGGGCCGCGACGAGCTTCTCGAAGGCGCGGGCGCGGTGGCTCATGGCGTGCTTCTTTTCCGGATCCATCTCGCCGAAGGTGATGTCATGGCCTTCGGGGAGGAAGACGGGATCATAGCCGAAGCCCCGCTCCCCGCGCGGCGGCCATGTGAGATGGCCATGCACCCGGCCCTCGAAGATCTCCGCCTCGCCATCGGGCCAGGCCAGGGCCAGGGCGCAGGCGAAATGGGCCTTGCGCCTGTCCGGCGTATCGGCATGGGCGGCTTGCAGCTTTTCCTCCACCAGCCGCATGGCCATGACGAAGTCCTTTTCCGGGCCGCCCCAGCGGGCCGAATGGATGCCCGGTTCGCCGCCCAGCGCGTCGACGCACAGCCCCGAATCGTCGGCCAGGGCTGGAAGGCCCGCGCCCTGCGCCGCCGCGCGGGCCTTGATGAGGGCGTTTTCGGCGAAGGTCGCGCCATCCTCAACCGGCTCGGGCAGGCCCAGCTCACCGGCGGAGACGGCGCGAAAGCCGAAGGGGCGCAGAAGATCGTTGATTTCGCGCACCTTGCCGGGATTGTGCGAGGCGACGACGAGTTTTGCCCCCTGCTCCAGCCGTCTCATACGGAAACTCCCGTGGCGGCGGCCTGAGCGGCGACGAGATCGCCTATCCCCTTGCGCGCCAGGCGCAGCATCTCGTTGAACTGCTCCTCGCTGAAGGGCTCCTCCTCCGCCGTGGCCTGGATTTCCACCAGCCCGCCGGAGCCGGTGAGCACGAAGTTGGCGTCGGTTTCGGCCTCGGAGTCTTCGGTATATTCCAGATCGAGAATGACCTCGCCGCCGAAGACGCCGCAGGAGACGGCGGCCACGTGATCGCGCAGGGGATCGGATTGCAGCATGTCGCGCTGAACCATCCAGCCGATGCATTGGCGCAGGGCCACCCAGCCGCCGGTGATGGAGGCGCAGCGGGTGCCACCATCGGCCTGGATGACATCGCAATCGACAGTGATCTGACGCTCGCCCAGAGCCTCCAGATCGACCACGGCGCGCAGCGAGCGGCCAATCAGGCGCTGGATTTCCTGCGTGCGGCCGGACTGTTTGCCGGCGGCGGCCTCGCGGCGCATGCGCTCGCCGGTGGCGCGCGGCAGCATGCCGTATTCCGCCGTCACCCAGCCGCGCCCCAGGCCGCGCAGCCAGGGCGGCACGCGCTCCTCCAGCGAAGCGGTGCACATGACCTTCGTGTGGCCCATGGAGATGAGGCAGGAGCCTTCGGCATGGCGCGAGACCCCGGTCTCGATGATCACCGGGCGCATTTCGTCATTCTTGCGTTTGGAGGGGCGCATGGAGCATTCCTTGTCTGTTCGTTCCTGTCCGCTCTGGCGATAGGCCATGCGGGGCGCATGGTCAATACGCAGCCCGGGCAGGCATCCGCCTTATCCAGTCACCGGCCTACCTCTGGCAATGGGAGCAGAAGAAGGTGCTCCTTCCCGACTGGACAATGCGGCGGATGGGGCGGGCGCAAACATCGCACGCCTCGCCTTCGCGGCCATAGACGGAGAAATGCTGCTGGAAGCCGCCGGATTCGCCATTGACGCGGGCGTGATCGCGCAAGGTGGAGCCGCCCGCCGCGATGGCCTCTTGCAAAACCTCGCGGATGGCTTCGGCCAGCCGTTCGATGCGTTTCGTCACGCCTCCGGAAGGCGCAAGAGAGGCGGCCTGCCGCCGTGGCGAGATACGGGCGCGAAAGAGCGCCTCGCAGACATAGATGTTGCCCAGCCCGGCGGCGGTTTTCTGATCCAGCAGGGCCGTCTTGATAGGGGCGCGGCGGCCATGAAAGGCTCCGGCCAGATGGGCGGGAGTGAAACGCGGGCCCAGCGGCTCCGGCCCCAGGCTCCTCAGCATGGGATGGGCGGAAAGCTCGCGCGTGTCCAGCAGATCGAAGAAGCCGAAGCGGCGCGGATCGGTGTAGATGACGCGGGTCTGGTCATCGAGAGAGAGGATCAGATGATCATGCGGCCCCGCCTCCCGCCCGGCGGCGTCATGAAAATAGAACTCGCCCAGGGCGCGGGCCTTTCCGCCCGCGCCGGGAAAGACGGTGAAGCGGCCGCTCATGCCCAGATGGGAGAGGACGGAAAATCCGTTGTCCAGCCGCCAGAGCATGTATTTGGCCCG
>JALUFY010000113.1 GCA_027051995.1 Hyphomicrobiales bacterium | reverse complement strand
GCCACGCATTGCGCGCCTTCCTGCCCGGCGGGGCCTCCGGCGGCATCCTGCCCACCGCCCTCGCCGATGCGCCGCTCGACTTCGGCGCGCTGGACGAATACGGCGCCTTTGTCGGCTCCCATGCCCTGATCGTGCTCTCGGACAAGGATGACCTGAAACAGGCCGCGCGCAATCTGATGGCCTTCCTGGCCGCCGAATCCTGCGGCCAGTGCACGCCCTGCCGCGAGGGCTGCAAACAGGCGCTCGGGCTCATGCGGGCGAAGGAATGGGACGCCGCCCTGCTGGAGGATCTGGCGCACGTCATGCGCGAAGGCTCCATCTGCGGCCTGGGGCAGGCCGCGCCGAATGTCTTCATGTCCCTCCTGCGCCACTTCCCGCAAGCGGCAGGCACAAGATAGCGGCTGGCATGATCGCTCATTCGTGTTTCCCGCGCCAAAGGGGCAAGCGGAATAGCCGGCATGTGAAAAAGTTATCCTTTTGTCCTCTTCCGTTTGTCCGGCGCGGCGGATATGCATGTCCACGGTTACTGGATTTCCGGAAAGCGGC
The DNA here is from genome assembly GCA_027051995.1 of Hyphomicrobiales bacterium. GTDB lineage: Bacteria > Pseudomonadota > Alphaproteobacteria > Rhizobiales > Aestuariivirgaceae > Thermopetrobacter. Next base: position 4,336 of record JALUFY010000113.1, on the reverse strand, counting down.
CGGCCATGGCCCTCCGGTTTTGCGGCAGGCAGGCAGGAAGGAAGAAGAAGTCATGAGCGACGGGCCGAATCTCGACGAGCGCTATGTGAAGGGCTTTCCGGTGTCCTGGGAGCAGTTTCACCGCGACAGCCGGGCGCTGGCCTGGCGGCTTTCCGGCAAGGGGCCGTTCGAGGCCATCGTGGCGATCACGCGCGGCGGACTGGTGCCGGCGGCCATCGCGGCGCGCGAGCTGGACGTGCGCAACATCGAGACGGTCTGCGTGGCCTCCTATGACTATGGCAGGCAGGGCGGGATGAACGTCATCAAGCCGGTCAGCCAGGCGCTGGCGGAAACGAAAGGTGAAGGGCTGCTCATCGTCGATGATCTGGTGGACACCGGCAAGACGGCGCGCGTGGTGCGCGACATGCTGCCCAGGGCCCATTTCGCCACCGTTTACGCCAAGCCGGCGGGTGTGCCGCTGGTCGATACCTTCATCACCGAGGTGTCGCAGGACACCTGGATCTATCTGCCCTGGGACATGGCCCTGCAATTTGCTCCGCCATTGAAAGACGGCGCGGCCTGATCGATCCGGTCATGCCGGGCCGCCAGGTGTTCTGGCGAACATGCTTTCACGCCCCGCCCGCCCCGGGCCATTCCTATACGCCGCCGATGAGCATGTATTTCAGCTCGGTGAATTCCTCCACCCCGTGGCGGGAGCCTTCGCGGCCGAGGCCCGATTCCTTGACGCCGCCGAAGGGAGCGGCCTCGGTGGAGATGATGCCCTTGTTTATGCCGACGATGCCGTATTCCAGCCCTTCGCCGACGCGCAGCACGCGGCCCATGTCGCGGGCGTAGAAATAGGCGGCCAGGCCGTAGTTGGTGTCGTTGGCCATGCGGATGGCCTCCTCCTCCGTATGGAAGCGGTAGAGCGGCGCGACGGGGCCGAAAATCTCCTCGTTTGTCACGCGCATTTGCGGGGTCACGTCGCACAGGATGGTTGGCTGATAGAAGGTGCCGCCCAGCTCGTGGCGCGCTCCGCCGGTCATGACGCGCGCCCCCTTGGCCCTGGCGTCCTCCACCAGCTCCTCCACCTTCTTCACCGCCGCTTCGTTGATCAGCGGGCCGGTGGTCACGCCCTCTTCGGCGCCGTCGCCCACCTTGAGCGCCGCCACCGCCTCGCCCAGCTTTTCGGCGAAGGCGTCATAGACGCCGTCCTGCACCAGAATGCGGTTGGCGCAGACGCAGGTCTGGCCGGCGTTGCGGTATTTGCTCGCCATGGCTCCTTCCACGGCGGCGTCGAGATCGGCGTCGTCGAAGACGATGAAGGGCGCGTTGCCGCCCAGCTCCAGCCCCACCTTCTTCACCGTATCGGCGCACTGGCGCATCAGCAGCTTGCCCACTTCCGTTGAGCCGGTGAAGGTGAGCATGCGCACCTTCTCCGAGCCGGTGAGAACGGCGCCGATGACGGCTGCGGAGCCGGTGACGACATTGAACACGCCCCTGGGGATGCCGGCGCGATCTGCCAGCTCGGCCAGCGCCAGGGCCGAAAGGGGCGTCTCGGCGGCCGGCTTGAGCACCACCGTGCAGCCCGCCGCCAGCGCCGGGCCGGCCTTGCGGGTGATCATGGCGCTGGGGAAGTTCCACGGCGTGATGGCGGCCACCACGCCCACCGGCTGGCGCAGCACATGGATGCGCGCATCGGGAAACGGCGAGGGGATGATCTCGCCATTGAGCCGCTTGGCCTCCTCAGCTGCCCATTCCACGAAGGCCGCGCCATAGACCACCTCGCCGCGCGCCTCGGCCAGCGGCTTGCCCTGTTCGGCGGTCATGATGGCGGCCAGATCGTTGGCGTGCTCCATGATGAGTTCATACCACCAGCGCAGGATGCGGGCGCGCTCCTTGGCCGTCTTCTCCGCCCAGCCCAGGCGTGCGGTGTCGGCAGCGTCTATGGCGTCCTGCGTCTCCTTTTCACCAAGCGCGGGCACGGAGGCGATCTCTTCGCCGTTCGCCGGATTGGTGACGCTGATGCGCTCCTTTCCGTCCACCCAGCCGCCGCCGATGTAGCACGACTGGCGCAGCAGCGTCGGGTCGTGAAGCATTTCGCGCAAATCCCTGATCATGGCCTTGTCTCCCTGTGAATGGCGTTTTTTCCCTTCTACCACAGGCGGGCGGAGATTGGCGCGGGCTTTTTACCCCTTTGCGCGCGGCGGCGGATGGCTTATCCATTGCGCTCATGAAGGATCTGACCATCATTTTTGATCTTGACGGCACGCTGGTGGACACCGCACCCGATCTGATCGCCGTCACGGACATCATGCTGGCGGGCATGGGCTGCCCGCCGCTGCCGCGCGAGGCCGGGCGCATCGCCGCCGGACAGGGCGCGAAGGCGCTGATGACGGCCGGATTGCGCGCCCATGACCGCCCGTTGCCGGACGAGGCGGAATGGCCGGAGCTCATCGGCCGCTTCATAGCGCTATACGAGGCGCGCATCGCGGAACTCTCCCGCCCCTTCGACGGGGTGGCGGAGTTTCTGCACATGGCGCGCGAAGAGGGCGCGCGGCTGGCCGTGTGCACCAACAAGAAGGATTTTCTGGCAGAAAAGCTGCTTTCCGCGCTGGGGCTGGCGGAGCATTTCGCCGCCATCACGGGGGGCAATGCGGCGGGCATCGGCAAGCCCGATCCCGCGCCCGTGCTGCACTGTCTGCGCCAGGCCGGCGGCAGCGCCGGGCGCGCCGTGATCATCGGCGATTCACTGGCCGACATCCTCGCCGCGCGGGCCGCCGGCGTGGCCTCCGCGCTGGCCGCCTGGGGCTATCTCGACCGCCCGCCCGGCCAGTATCAGTCCGATTTCGTGCTCCAGTCCATCACTGACGCACCCGCCCTGATGACGGCGATGATGGAAAACTGAAACCCGTTGGCGGGCCTTTCTCCCTGCACGGCTGCAAAGAGCTTGGCGGCTAGGTGTGCGCCCTTCATCCCCGCCTTGACGGGGAGCCCGGTCTGCAACGGCGCCAGCGTCCCGGCGGGCACGATGATGGGCAAACAGCCCTGCTGGTTTCATCGCCATGGCGCCAAAAGCCGAGCCGCTCCCGGCATCCCACCGTTTTTCTATTTCCGCCCGAAGAGCTTTTCCACGTCGGACAGGGTGAGCTTCACCCATGTGGGGCGGCCGTGGTTGCACTGGGCGGAGCGGGGCGTGCGCTCCATCTCGCGCAGCAGGGCGTTCATCTCCTCGCCCGTCAGGCGGCGGCCGGCGCGCACCGAATGATGGCAGGCCATGGTGGCCAGCACATGGTCGAGACGCTCCGACAGCGACAGGGGCAATTCGCTGGCGAGCAGATCGGCGGCCACGTCGCGCACCAGACCAGAGATATCGCCACCGGCGAGAACGGCGGGAACCTCGCGCACGGCCACCGCGTCATCGCCAAAGGGCTCCACATGCAGGCCGAGCGCGGCCAGATCATCCGCCGCCGCCAGCAGAGCCTCGGCCCCGGCCGGGTCGAGCGTCACCACCTCGGGGATGAGCAGCGGCTGGGCGGCTATGCCTTCCTCTTCCCGCTGGCGCTTGAGGCGCTCGTAGACCAGCCGCTCGTGGGCGGCGTGCTGATCGACGATGACGACGCCGTCACGGGTCTGGGAGATGATGTATGTGTCATGAAACTGCGCCAGCGCCGCGCCGAGGGGGCGGGCCTGCGCGTCCCCGTCCGGCTCCCCCTGCGGACGCGCCGATGGATCGCTCAGCGGCGCGGGCGGGGCGGCCTCGGAAAAGCCCTCCGGTTGCAGCGGCGACTGGGCGGCGAAAGATGCCTGCGCCTGAACGGGCGAAAGCGGCGGCGCGGCAGAGGGGCGCGCCAGGCCCTGAGGGCGGGCCAGGGATTGCAGCGCCCCGGAAAGGGTGCGCGCGGAGCGGTGTCCGGCCCTGTCCAGTCCCTCGCGCAGGGCGCGAATGATGAGGCCGCGCACCAGCGCCGGATCGCGAAAGCGCACCTCGCGCTTGGCCGGATGGACATTGACGTCCACCAGCTCCGGCGGGCAATGCACATGCAGCACGATGAGCGGATGGCGGCCCGGGGCCAGCACGTCGCGATAGGCGGCGCGCAGCGCGCCGGTGAGCTGCCTGTCCTGCACGGGGCGGCCGTTGACGAAGACATATTGCGCATCCGGCTGGCCGCGATTGAGCGTCGGCAGGGAGGCGTGGCCCGAGACGCGCACACCCTCCCGCTCGCCTGCCAGGGCGAAGGCGGCGGGCAGGAAATCACGCCCCAGAATGGCGCCGATGCGCGCCTTTTCATCGCCCGCCGGCAAATCGATGACGCGGCGCTCGCCGGTGATCAGGGAAAAGGCCACCCGCGGGTGC
>JALUFY010000112.1 GCA_027051995.1 Hyphomicrobiales bacterium | reverse complement strand
CGCCGCGCCAGCCCATTGTGGCCATCCTCAAGCGGCATGATCTGCGCCGTGGCCTCCGATGTCACCCCGGCCTTCCAGTCGTCAATGGCCCGCCAGGTCATGATCATGCCGCCCATGGCCATGCCGGCCAGATAGCACATGACCGCCATGGCCACCATGAAGGTGCGCAGCGGCGCGTGCGCCCTGGGCAGGATGTTGCGCCCCGCGAACGCCCTGCCGGGGCGCGCCCTGCCCCAGCCCTGCGCCCTCTCCGCGCTCATGACGCCCCTCCCGGAGATATGCCCAGATGCCCGTCCTTCAGCGCCATGACGCGCGCCCCTTCCGAGGCGGCGATCAGCTGCGCGTCATGGGTCGCCAGGATCACCGTCGTGCCCAGCTTGTTCAGTTCCACGAACAACCGCAGGAGCCGTTTGGCCAGCTGCGGATCGACATTGCCCGTCGGCTCGTCGGCGAGGATGATGTCGGGCTTGCCGACAATCGCCCGGGCGATGGCCGCGCGCTGCTTTTCGCCGCCGGAGAGCACCTCCGGATAGGCGTTGGCGTGATCGCCCAGCCCCACCCAGGAGAGCAGCTCCATCACGTCGTCGCGGTAATTCTTCGGCTTTTCGCCATCCACGAACAGCGGCAGAGCCACGTTCTCGAAGGTGGTCAGGTGATCCAGCAGGCGGAAATCCTGAAACACCACGCCGATGCGCCGCCGGATGGCCGGAACGCGCGCCCTTGGCAGCGCGGAGGTATCCTCGCCGAACATGTGGATCAGTCCGCGCGTTGGCCGAAGCCCCAGATAGAGCAGGCGCAGCAGCGAGGTCTTGCCCGCCCCGGAAGGGCCGGTCAGGAAGGCGAAAGTCCCCCGCTCCAGCTCGAAGCTGACGTCCCGCAGGATTTCCGGCCCCGCGCCATAGCGCAGCCCGACGCTTTCAAAACGGATCACGGCCCATCCTTCGCACAAACGCGCGCGGGCCTTTTTCGCACAGGCCTTTACGCGCTCTTAACCATAACCGGGCTTTCATGCGGATACCGGACAAACCGGCGCGGCGGGGCTTGCTTCCGTCCCCGCGCCTTCGCGAATCACCGCAGAAAGGTTCCCGTGATGATAGTCACATGCCCGTCTTGCGCAACAACCTGTGACCTGCCGCCGGAAACGGCGCTGGCGGAAGGGGCCATGATCCGCTGCGCGGCCTGCGGCCACGGCTGGCTGGAGGCCAGCGCCATCGAGGCCGGCGTCATGGAGCATATCGGTGACGACATCCATCTGGCGGAAAACCCCGGCATGCTGGAGGCCCAGGCCGCCCGCCTGGCCGCCGAGGCCCTGGCCGCCGAAAAGGCCCGCCGCGCCCGCCGCGCCAGACGCGCCGCCGAGGCCCGCCGCTGGGCCATGCTGAGCGGCGCGCTGGGCATCACAGCCGCGCTCCTGTGGGCCTTTCCCGCCGAGGTGACGCGCTTCGCACCCGGGGCGGCGCGCATCTACTCCGCCTTCGGCATCAGGGCCAACCCCGCCGGCTTCGATATCTCCGGCCTTGAAACCAGCCAGACCCTGACCACCTCCGGACAGGTGGTGCTGGCCGTCACCGGCAAGGTGGCCAACACCTCCCGCCTGCCGCGCAAGGCCCCCGGGCTCGTCTTCATCCTGAGGGACGAAAAGGGCAAGAAGCTGCATCAGTGGACACTGCCCGCCGTCTCGGCCAAATCCGTGCCCGCCGGCAGGAGCGCGGCCTTCATCACCCGCCTCGCCGCCCCGCCCAGGGGCGCGCGCCGCGTCGAGGTGCGCTTTTCCGGCAACGCCTGAGTTTTCCCCTTGATCATGCGTCCGGCGCGATTTTGCCTTTCCCGGGCGCGGGAAAACTTGCTATGGGCTGAGGCCTGTCGTGGTTTTTCCCAATCAGGGGGCGCGGATGAATACGGTCGAGGTCGATGGCGTCAGGATCGAGGTGCTTTTCTCCGAGCGCAAGATCTGCGCGCGCATAGAGGAAATGGCGCAGGACATCGCCGCCGCAAAGCCGCGAAACCTGCTGGTCGTTCCCATTCTCAAGGGCAGCTTCATCTTCGCCGCCGATCTGCTGCGCGCCTTCTATCGCGTCGGCCTGCTGCCCGAGGTGGATTTCATGATTCTCGCCAGCTACCGCGAGGCCACGGTCTCGTCCGGCCGCGTGGAGGTGCTGCGCGACATCGAAACCGACGTGAAGGGCCGAGATGTGCTTTTCGTCGATGACATTCTCGAATCGGGCCGCACCCTGGCCTACGCGCGCGATCTTCTGGCCGCCCGCGGCGCGCGGCGCGTCATGACGGCGGTGCTGCTCGACAAGCCGGGAAAGCGCGTGGCGGACATGGAGGCCGATTTCAGGGGCTTTGAATGCCCGGATGTGTTCGTCGTCGGCTACGGCATGGACATGGCCCACGCCTTCCGCGAACTGCCCTTTGTCGGCCACGTCGTGGAGCGGGCCTGATCAAAAGGGACCGCCCGCGCGGGCGGCCCTCTTTTTTGGTTCAGGATTTTTCAGCCCCGGAGCCTGGCAAGCCTACAGATTGTAGCCGGTTTCGCCGTGGGTGGTGTAGTCCAGACCCTCGGTTTCTTCCTCCGGGCTGACGCGCAGCCCGGCGAGCGCCGAGGTGATCTTGACGATCACATAGGTGGCGATGGCCGAGAAGATGGCCGTGACCACGACACCGGCCAGCTGCACGCCGAACTGGGTCACCACCGTGTTGCCCTCCGATACGCCCGTGCCGCCCGGCAATCCGGCCAGCAGGGCCACCAGCAGCGTGCCCAGCGCCCCGCCCACGCCATGAACGCCCAGCACGTCCAGCGAATCATCCACCTTGAACCGGCCCTTGACCACCTCCACCATGTAGAAGCAGACGAAGGCCGCCGCCGCGCCGATGATGACGCCGGCCAGCGGGCCCACATAGCCCGACGCGGGCGTAATGGTGGCCAGCCCGGCGATGGTGCCGGTGACCGCGCCCACCAGCGAGGGCTTGCCGTATTTCTTCCACTCAATGCCCATCCACGCCAGCGTGGCCGTGGCCGCCGACATGTGGGTGACCAGCATGGCCATGCCGGCGTCCGCGCTGGCCGCCAGCGCCGACCCGGCGTTGAAACCGAACCAGCCGACCCACAGCATGGCCGCCCCGGTCATCACCATCCACGGCGCGTGCGGCGGCTGCACGTTATCGGGAAAGCCCTTGCGCGGCCCCAGCATGGCGGCGATCACCAGCGCCGAGACGCCCGCCGTCACATGCACCACGATGCCGCCGGCGAAATCCATCGCGCCAAGCGCCGCCAGCCAGCCGCCGCCCCACACCCAGTGCGTCACCGGCGCATAGACGATCAGCAGCCACAGCCCGGAAAAGATCAGCACGGCGGAAAAGCGGATGCGCTCCACGTATGCGCCGACGATCAGCGCCGGAGTGATGATGGCGAAGGTCATCTGGAACATGAAGAAGACGCTCTCGGGCAGCTTCGCGCCGCTGAAGACGGCGTTTCGGCCCATGCTCAGCAGAAAGGCCTTCGACAGCCCGCCAGACAGCGCCGTGCCCGGCGCGAAGGCGATGGAATAGCCAACCGCCAGCCACAGCACGGACGCCAGCGCGGCGATGGCCACGCAGTGCATGAGCACCGACAGGATGTTGCGCGCCCGCACCAGCCCGCCATAGAACAGCCCCAGCGCCGGAATGGTCATGAAAAGCACAAGCGCCGTGGATGTCAGGATCCAGGCTGTGTCACCGGAATTGATCATGGACTCCCCTCCATTCGATGCCAAAGTTTTAGGCATTCAACAAAATTCCCCCCCATCTGTCTGTTTTTTCACCACATGCCCACTCTTTTGGCAAGGGCGTGCGCCAAAAAACGGCAGACCGCCGCCCATATGCACAAAGGCCGGTCACGAAAACCGCCGCGCGCCGCACATGCCTTTCATGGCCATGCCCGGCGGGGAAAATGGAATTGGCGCTGGATTGCGGCGGCAAAATATGAAACTGTCCGCCTTGGGAAAGTGCTTCAAACCGGGAGAAGACGCCATGAGCCCCATTGTCTATGTTGACGGAGAATACGTGCCCGCGGACAAGGCGAAAGTCTCCATGTTCGATCGCGGCTACATCTTTGGCGATGGCGTCTATGAAGTCGCCCCCGTCATAGAAGGCGGCATCGTCGATGGCGAGCGCATGCTGGCCCGCCTGGGCGATTCCCTGGATGGCGTGGGCATCGCCTGGCCCATGGAGCCGGCTGAAATCATCGGCGTCTTCAAGGAGCTGATCGCCCGCAACGGCCTCAAGGAAGGCATGGTCTACATGCAGATCACGCGCGGCGTGGCCGAGCGCGACTTCGCCTTTCCGGCCAGGGCCCTGCCGGTCATGACGGCCTTCACGAAGGAATTGTCCATCGTTGACAATCCGCGCGCCGGAACCGGCGTGACGGCGGCCTTCGTCGATGACGTGCGCTGGAAGCTGCGCAACATCAAGTCCATCTCCCTTCTGGCCCAGGTGCTGGCCAAGCAGCAGGCGGTGGAAAAGCGCGCCTACGAGGGCTGGATGGTGGACGAGGAGGGCTTCATCACCGAAGGCACGTCGTCTTCCGCCCATATCGTCAAAAACGGAACGCTCATCACCCGCCCCCTTGAGGCGCCGACGGGCCGCATCCTGCCCGGCATCCGCCGCTCGGTGATCCTCGAACTGGCGGAGCAAAACGCCATTCCCGTGGAGCAGCGCCCCTTCACGAAGGAAGAGGCCCTCAACGCCGACGAGGCGCTCATGTCTTCGGCCACGGCGGGCGTTTTGCCCATCGTGGAAATCGAGGGAAAACCCATCGGCTCCGGCGAGCCCGGCCCCCTGGCGAAACGCCTGCGCGAACTCTACCTCGACCACGCCCTGGCCCAGGTATCGTCCTTCGCTG
>JALUFY010000111.1 GCA_027051995.1 Hyphomicrobiales bacterium | reverse complement strand
CCGCTGATCACGGTGCTGTTCATGTCCTCGGTCATGCTGCCGTTGTTCCTGCCGGAGGGGGTGCAGCTGGACAAGGTCATCCGCCCGCTGGTCGGCGTGGCGCTGTTCTCCGCCGCCTACATGGCCGAGGTGGTGCGCGGCGGCCTGCAGGCCATTCCCAAGGGCCAATACGAGGGCGCCATGGCGCTTGGCCTGCCATACTGGAAGATGATGCGGCTGATCATTCTGCCGCAGGCGCTGAAGCTGGTCATTCCGGGCATCGTCAACACCTTCATCGGCCTGTTCAAGGACACCTCGCTGGTCTCCATCATCGGCCTGATGGATCTGCTCGGCATCGCCCAGAGCTCGCTGGCCGACGCCAAATGGTCAACGCCGGTCACCGCGCCGACGGTCTATCTCTTCCTGGCCATGCTGTATTGGATCTTCACCTTCAGCATGTCGCGCTATTCGATCTTCATGGAACATCACCTGCATACCGGGCACAAACGGTAAGGAACCGGAACAATGAGCAACGCAACCGCCAAGAAAATGGAAATCTCCGACGACATTGCCGTGCAGATGACCGACGTCAACAAGTGGTATGGCGATTTCCACGTGCTGCGCGACATCAACCTGACGGTCTATCGCGGCGAGCGCATCGTCATCTGCGGGCCTTCGGGCTCCGGCAAGTCCACCATGATCCGCTGCATCAACCGGCTTGAGGAGCATCAGGCGGGCAAGATCGTCGTCGATGGCGTCGAGCTGACCGAGGACGTGAAGAAGATCGAGAGCATCCGCAAGGATGTCGGCATGGTCTTCCAGCACTTCAACCTGTTCCCGCATCTGACGGTGCTGCAGAACTGCACTCTGGCCCCCATCTGGGTGAAGCACATGCCCAAGGCCGAGGCCGAGGAAATCGCCATGAAATATCTGGAGAAGGTCAAGATCCCGGATCAGGCCAACAAGTATCCCGGACAGCTCTCCGGCGGCCAGCAGCAGCGCGTGGCCATCGCCCGCTCGCTGTGCATGGCGCCCAAGATCATGCTCTTCGACGAGCCCACCTCCGCCCTCGATCCGGAAATGATCAAGGAGGTGCTGGACGTCATGGTCGATCTGGCCGAGACAGGCATGACCATGCTGGTGGTGACCCACGAAATGGGCTTCGCCCGCCAGGTGGCCAACCGGGTGATCTTCATGGACGCTGGCCAGATCGTCGAGCAGAACGAGCCCGAGGCGTTCTTCACCAGCCCCAAGAGCGACCGCACCAAGCTCTTCCTGTCGCAAATCCTGCATTAGGCGGGAAAGGCCGCCGGGTATTCCGCGATCCAGGCCATGTCCGCACCGGCGCGGGCATGGCCTTTTCTTCCGCTGAAAAGCATGTCTGGAAATCGCCGCCTTCCGCCGCTAGGATGACGGATGTGACGGAGTGGACAACAAACAGCTGGAAAGGACTTTCCCTTGAACAGGCATTTCTTTGGCGCGATCGCGCTTTCATTTCTGGCCATGAGCGCCATGCCGGCGGCGGCGCAGCAGGCGCAAGACGCAAGGCAGGCGCCGGCCAGACACAGGATGCAGACGCTGAACCAGCAGCCCATTGATCTGCAAACGGCCAGAAACGCCGTGGATTCCCTGCTTCTGCTGCGCGAGAAATACAAGGATCACAAGTTCAAGGGTTCCGCCGCCGGGCCGGCCGGGGTCATTGAGGGGATGAAGAATTCGGATGTGCGCGAACAGATTCTCGCTGATCTGAAAAAATACGGCTTCGATTCCATCGAGGACTGGGTGGGCAAGTTCATGTCCGTCGGCATGGCCGTCTCCTATGTGCAGCGCAACAAGGACGGCAAGCTGGAAAAACGCATCGAGGAGATCAAGGCCAGAAAGGACATGCCCGGGAATATCAAGGCGCGCCTGCTGGCCATGCTGACCGCTCTCATCCCGCCAAAGGGCAACGCCGAAATGGCCCGCCAGCTGCTCGCCGATCCGGAATACGCCGCCAAGGTGAAAAAACTCATCCACCGCCGCAAGCCCGCGAAGTAGCCCAGTCCGGGGCCGGGGACAACGCCGGCGCGGCCGCCAGCGGCGCGCAACAAGCGCAAACAGCGGTGTTATTAACAGGCGCGAACGCCTGATGGACCTAGAGCGAGGCCGCCGCGCGGGCCGCCTGGCCGTAGTGGCCGGAAAGGATGCGCAACTGGGCCGCCATGTGGCTCATGGTTTCGTCGGAGAGGCCCATGTTGCGGATGGTGGCGACGAGCAGCTCCTCGCGGATGTCGCGGTAGCGCGCGCAAGTCTTCGCTCCCTTGTCCGTGATGGCGATGGTCTTTTCCTTGCCCTCGCGGCCCGAAGTGACCAGCCCGGCCTTTTCCAGCTTGCGCACCGAATAGGTGACGAGGTGGGTATCCTCGACATTGAGCACCAGGCACAGATCGGCCAGCGTCTTGGGCCTGCCGCGATGATTGGCGGCGTGCAGCACCAGAACATCCAGCGGGCCCAGCCCCGGCTGGCCTGCGGCGGCCATGCAGCGCACCATCCAGCGCTCGAAGGCGTGAAAGGCCAGGATCAGGCCGAATTCCAGCTCGGAAAGGGCAGGCGCTCCGCCATCGGCCAGATGCGAGGCGGAAACGATGGGGCCCAGTTTTCCCTTTTCGCCGGTCATGATGCGCCTCCTTTGAAATCCTTGGTCTTTGTCACTGTGGCTGCTCCAGCATGGAGCGCGGCAGCCATGTGGCGATTTCCGGAAAGGCCACCACGATGATGACCGCGATGCACAGCAGCAGGAAGAAGGGCAGGGCGGCGCGCGCGATATAGAGGATGTCGCGCCCCGTCAGCCCCTGCAGGACGAACAGATTGAACCCCACCGGCGGGGTGATCTGCGCCATCTCCACCACCAGCACGATATAGATGCCGAACCAGATGAGGTCGAGCCCGGCCTGCTCGATCATCGGGATGATGACGGAGGTCGTCAGCACCACCACGGAGATGCCGTCCAGGAACATGCCCATGATGATGAAGAACACCGTCAGGGCGGCCAGCAGGGCGTAGGGCGAAAGGTGCATGGCGCCGATCCAGGCGGCCAGATCGTGCGGAATGCCGGTGAAGCCCATCGCCACGGTCAGGAATGACGCGCCCGCCAGGATGAAGGCGATCATGGCGGATGTGCGCACCGCTCCCATGAGCGCGCCAAGGAAACTCTCGCGGCTCAGCGTGCCCGACAGCCACGACAGCAGAAGCGCGAAGACCACGCCGAGTGCGGCGGCCTCGGTGGGCGAGGCCAAGCCTGCGTAGATGGAGCCTATGATGGCGGCGATGAGCAGCGTCACCGGGGCCAGATGGCCAATGGCGCGCAGCTTTTCGCCCAGGGTGTAACGCGCTTCTTCCGCCGGCGCGCCTTCGGGGTGCAGCAGCGACCAGATGAACACATAGCCCATGAACAGCGTCACCAGCAGAAGGCCGGGCAGAACTCCGGCGATGAACAAGCGGGCGATGGACTGTTCGGTGGCCACGCCATAGACGATGAGGATGATGGAGGGCGGAATGAGCAGCCCCAGGGTGCCGGAACCTGCCAGCGTGCCGATGCTCATGCGCTGATCATAGCCGCGCTTTTTCAGCTCCGGGATGGTCATCCGCCCGATGGTGGCGGCGGTGGCCGCCGAGGAGCCGGAGACGGCGGCGAAAATGGCGCAGCCCAGGATGTTGACATGCAGAAGGCGGCCGGGAATGCGCGTCAGCCATGGCGAGAGGCCGCGGAACATGTCCTCGGACAATCGCGTGCGGAAAAGGATTTCGCCCATCCAGATGAACATCGGCAGCGCCGCCAGCGCCCATGAGTTGGAGGAGCCCCAGATGGTGGTCGCCATGGCCTGGCCGGCGGGCGCTCCGGTGAACAGCGCAAGACCGGCCAGCGCCACAACCAGTAGCGAGATGGCCACCCAGACGCCCATGCCCAGCATGAAGAAGAGAATGGCCAGCAGGACGAAACCGGGGAAGAGCTGTTCCATCAGATTTCCCCCTCGATCTCTTCGGCCAGCGAATCCTGCGCCTTTTCATGATGCAGGTAGGAAGGATCGCGCCCGGCGAGCACTTGCGCCAGATCGTCGATGAAGGCGATGGTCAGGATGATCAGCCCCAGCAGCATGAAGCCTTGCGGAATCCACAGCGGAACCGGAATGATGCCGAAGGAGACTTCGTGAAACTGGTAGGAATCGAGCACCATGAGGGCGGTGTTCCAGGCGAAGAAGCCGCTGACCAGCGCCCCGGTGAGCAGGCAGAACAGCTCGATCAGGCGGCGTGTCATCCCCGTTGCGTTGCGGATGAAGAGATTGACGCGGATGTGCGCCCCGTGGCGCAGGGTATAGGCCAGCGCCAGAAAGGAGGCCCCGGCGAGAAAGAAGCCGGAGAACTCCGCCGCCGAGGGCACCATGAGCCCGTAGCGGTCATGGATGAAGTAGAAGACGATGTTGTCGATCACCCGCATGCCGACCTGAGCCACCACGATCAGGCAGATGATGATCAGGCACACCGCCGAAGCCGCGCCCGAAGCGCGGTATATCCAGTCAAGAAAGGCGCGCATGGGTGTTTCCGCATTGAATGGGCATTTCGCTCCCCCGGTTCAGCCGCACGGTTAATTGCTAACCGTCGTTCCCGCGAAGGTGCGGTTGTGGTCAATGAAACGTCCTCAATATCGTCATCCCCGCGAAGGCGGGGATCCAAGTGGGCGTCAAGGCTGGCGCGGAATTCACGGCGGAAGAATGCATTGATTATTGCTTCCTGGCCTTTTACCCCTGCGCTGACCGGGATTCACACTTGGGTTCCTACCTTCGCGGGAACGACGAGGCAGTGATGACTCGTAAAAACCGCCACCAAAGGCGGCAACCCTCCCCCTTCGGGCGGGGGAGGGCACCAGTGGCGTAAAGC
>JALUFY010000110.1 GCA_027051995.1 Hyphomicrobiales bacterium | reverse complement strand
GATGATCTGCGAGCTGAGTTCGGAAAGCTCCTGATTTTTCAGGGAGCTCTTCGTGCCCTTGTAGAGCCCGGCCTGGGCGCGGTAGCGCTCCACCGCCACTTCCGACTCCACCACCTTCTTGCGCAGCTTGTCGATCTGCGCCTTCAGCCAGCCGCGCGCCTCGCCGGTCTTGTCCAGCTGCGCCTTGCGCGTCTGCTCGATGTAGAATTTGGCCAGGGTATTGGCCACCGCCGCCGCGATGCGCGGATCGTGCGAGGTATATTCGATCACCAGCACCTTGGAGAGCGGGATGTTGTAGGCTTTCAGCCGCTTGTTCCACGTGGTCAGCGCCCGCTGCTCCGGCGTCTGGCGGCGCGGATCGGGAGCGAAGCCAAGGGCGATCTTCAAGCGGCCAAAAATCCCCACACCCCTTTTCAGGGCGTCGAATTCCGGCGTGCCGATGAGCTTGAGCCTGCGCAACACCTTGAGCGCCAGATCGGGAGACCTCAGAACTTCCACCTGGCTGCGCACCTCGCGGTCGCCGACCTGGCGCGCCAGCGGCTGCGTCACCGTGTTGGAGCGCGTATAGGGCGAATCCTGATACTCCACCAGAAGCCGCGCCTCGGAGGTATAGACCGGCTTCGTGAAGGTGATGAACAGAAAGCCCAGAAGCGCGAAGCCGAAGGTGAAGGCGGCCAGCATCTTCCAGCGCCGGGCAATGCCGCGCAGCACCTCGGAAATATTGATGGCGCGCACCTGCGTCGTTCCAACGGGATGACTCATGTCTCGTGGTTCCCTGACTGTCCCGCCCCTTTGCGGGCGCGGACGGATTTGATTGAGCATTGCGGGACACAATGCGCCGGTATGGTAACCATTTGCTTAACGGCGCGGAATTAACCGGCGGAATATTAAGGCTTTGAAAACTTTCTCTTAATCGCTTGCTAACCATGTTTGTTTACTGTGCGGTTCCATCACGGCGCCGGAAAACGCGCAAAAGCCGCGCGCCCCCTCCGGCCCGCAACACACATGGATCACAAGGTGTTCGTATGCGTTACATCCCCCTGATAGCCGCCGCACTGGCCCTTTCCGCCTGCGCCCGCACATGGGAAGACACCCCGCCAACAACTCCGCCCGGCGGCGCCGGCGTCATGGAAACCGGCTCTTTGCGGGAAGGCCCCTCGGCGGTCTCTCCGGCCTCGCACGCCCAGGCGCGCAACGCCTCCGGCGTGGTGCCGCCCTTCGGCGCTTCCGGTGAGGCGGCGTCTTATGAATACCTCAACGGCTACCGCACCGGCGCGGGCGACAAGCTCAACATCCGCGTCATGGGCCAGCCGGAACTGACCGGCGTCTATATCGTCGATCCGGCGGGCAATCTCTCCATGCCGCTGATCAACACCGTCCCCGTGGCCGGGCTCACTCCCAGCCAGATCGAAAAGCTCATCACCCGCAAGCTGCGCAACGGCTATCTGCGCAATCCGTCGGTTTCCGTCCAGCCCGCGGCTCTCAGGCCCTTCTTCATTCTCGGAGAGGTCAAGCGCGCCGGCAACTTCCCCTATCAGCCGGGCATGACGGTGCAAAACGCCATCGCCATCGCGCGCGGCTATTCCGACCGCGCCGACACCGGTGATGTGCTGCTCACCCGCCGCACGGCGAAGGGCACGAGCACCTACAAGGTGCCCGTGACCACGCAGATCTATCCCGGCGATATCATTTTCGTGCGCGAGCGCTGGTTCTAGGGCGGAGGCAGCCGATGAAAATCATCCATGTCTTCCGCGCCGCCGCCGGCGGGCTGTTCCGCCATGTGCGCGATCTCGCCGCCCGTCAGGCCGCCAGGGGGCATGACATCGGCCTCGTGTGCGATTCACAGACCGGCGGGAAGATGGCGCAGGAGGCCCTGGCCGCCCTTGAAGGCAGCATGACCCTGGGCATCGAGCGCCTGCCCATGCCGCGCCTGCCGCGCCCCGCCGATCTGGGCGCGCTCAGCTACGTCCGCCAGCATCTCGCCCTGGCCGCGCCGGACATCGTGCACGGCCACGGCGCGAAGGGCGGCCTTTATGCGCGTCTGTCCGCCCATGCCTGCGGGGCGAAAGCCGTCTATACGGCGCATGGCGGCTCATTGCATTACAAGTGGAAGACGCCGCACGGGGCGCTGTTTCTCGGCGTCGAGAGCGCCCTTCTGCGGCGCACGGACGGGCTGATTTTCGTCTGCGATTTCGAGCGTCGCGCCTTCGTGGAGAAAATCGGAGAATTCACCTGCCGCCACGCCATCATCCACAATGGCCTGCCGGAAGAGGAATTCACCCCCATCCCCGCCAGTCCCGAAGCTTCGGACATTCTGTTCATCGGCGAATTGCGCAAGCTGAAGGGCGTTGACGTGCTTCTTTCCGCCATCGCCGCGCTGCGCGGGCAAGGCCGCGATGTCACCGCGACAATAGTCGGAGACGGCCCCGGCCGCGCCGCATTCGAGAAATTGACCGGCAAACTGGGATTGAACGAAGCGGTGCGCTTTCCCGGCGCCATGCCGGCGCGCGAGGCCTTTCCGCTGGGCCGGGTGATGGTTGTGCCATCGCGCGCGGAATCCTTTCCCTACGTGGTGCTGGAGGCCCAGGCGGCGGCGAAACCCGTCATCGCCTCGAACGTCGGCGGCATCGGTGAAATGCTGGAGCCGCAATCCCTCGTGCCGCCGGATGACGCCCCGGCGCTGGCCGGACAGATCGCCGCCGTTCTGGACGACCCGCAAGCGGATGAGCGCGCCAAGACACGCCTGAGCAGCCTTCAGGAACAATTCTCCGTCACCGCCATGGCAGACAAGGTTCTGGATTTCTATCAGACCCTGCTTAAAGCCGGATCAACATGAAGGGAACCGCCAGCCCGGATTCCATGATAGAAAACGGACGCCCGAGCCGGGCATCTGCCACTGGCCGCAACAATCAAATCATTCATGCGCCCGAAGCGCTCAGAGGCAGCGCGCCTGCATCGTCCAGCGGCCGTTGGCGTGGCGCTGGGAGCCGGGGATGATGTGGCCCTTCTGGCTGTCCGGGCAGCCGAAGTGGCGCACCGTGGATTTGGCGATCTGCTCGATGATGGCCCTGTCGCCCGCCGTGCCGCCGATGGCCCGGCCCGGCGCGGAGATGACCACGTGATAGCCGTTGAAGGCCGGCCGGTAGGAGAAGCTCACGCGGTAATTGCGCCCGTTGTAGTTGACCGGCTCCGAATGCGTCTGGCCATCCGCGTAGGGCGTTGAGACCACGCGCACCCGGTTCCGGGGCGTTGAACAGGCGGCAAGCGCGGCGCTGGCGGCGCACAAGGCGAGGATCAGGGAGAGGTTGCGCATGGCGGCCTTCACGCTTGTTGACGAATCTGTTTGCGGCAAAATGGCCTTTTGCGCTTTTTCATGCAAGCCCGCTGTGGCAAGCTGTCCGCATACCTGACGAGATTCCCGCGGAAAACAAGGCTTCAGGCTCATGGCAGTATTCAAACCCGCCGACAATCTCACATGGCGCGTCACCGGCGTGCGCGAGACGGCCATTCTGCGCATGGCGAACAAGGTGCGCGCCCTGCGCGCCAGCGGCGCGGACATCATCTCCCTGTCGCTTGGCGAGCCGGATTTCGACACGCCGGAGCATATCCGCCTCGCGGCCTGCCAGGCCCTGGATGAGGGCTGGACGCATTATCCGCCCATTCCCGGCCTGCCAGAACTGCGCGCCGCCATCGCCGCCAAGCTGAAGCGCGAAAACAGCCTGGATTACGCGGCGGAGGAAATCGTCGTCACCAACGGCGCCAAGCAGGCGCTGTCCAACGCCATTCACGCGCTGGTGCAGGATGGCGACGAAGTGATCCTGCCCGCGCCCTTCTGGGTGGCCTACGAGGGGCTCGTGCGGCTGGCGGGCGGCAAGCCGGTGATCCTGCCTTCCAGCTTCGAGAGCGGCTACAGGGTCTCCGCCGCGCAGATCGCCGCGGCCATGACGGAGCGCACGAAACTGGTGATGATCAACTCACCATCCAACCCTTCCGGCGTCGTCCTGTCCGATACCGACCTGAAGGCCCTGGCCAATGTCGTCCGCGCCCATCCCTCGGCCATGATCCTCTCCGACGAGATATACGAATACATCACCTTTGATGGCGCGAAACACCGCTCCATCGCCGCCCTGCCCGGCATGAAGCCGCGCACCATCACCATCAACGGCTTCTCCAAGGGCTTCGCCATGACCGGCTGGCGCATCGGATACGCCGCGGCGGCGGAGCCGGTGGCGCGCGCCATGACCAGGATGCAGGGCGCGGTGACATCCGGCGTCAGCGCCTTTTCGCAGCGCGCCGCCATCACAGCGCTGGAAGGCCCGCGCGACGCCGTGGAGGCCATGCGCCAGGCCTACGAGGCGCGCCGCAAGCTGGTGCTTACCTGGCTGAACGCCATGCCCGGCGTGCGTGTCCTTCCGCCGCAAGGCGCGTTCTACGCCTTCCCGGATGTCTCCCCGGCCCTCAACGCGGCGCGCAAGGCCGGTATCGCCAGGGATGTGGAAGGGCTGTGCGACTGGCTCGCGGAACATCACCACGTGGCCGCCGTGCCCGGCAGCGCCTTTGGCGCGGACACCTCCATCCGCCTGTCCTTCGCCGCTTCCACCAGCATGCTGGAAGCCGGCCTTGAGCGCCTCTCCAACGGGCTGGCCGCGCTGCTCTAGCTGCTTGGCGCGCCGCCATATCGTCAGAAAGCGAAGGCGGGCTTTCGTTGCTCGAAACCGGGCAACAGCGGCGCGGTGGCGGTGAATTCATCGGCGTGGGAGATGGTATCGCCCCGGCGCGTCCAGACGCGCAGCCAGGCGGTCTTGTCATCGCCAAAGACGGCGGCCAGTCTGCCGAAATCCTTCAGCTGCGCCAGCAGGGCATGCGGCGTTCTTTCTATGCGCCCGTTGATGATGATGGAATCGAAGGGCGCTTCC
>JALUFY010000109.1 GCA_027051995.1 Hyphomicrobiales bacterium | reverse complement strand
ACCATCGGGCGCACGGCCTCGCCGGGGCGCGCATATCCGGGGAAACAGGCTTCCGCGCCTTCCAGCGTGTCCGGCGATCCATTGTTGCAAGAGATCGCCGCCCTGTCAGGCGAAACCGACAGAAAAATCACCCGTCTTTCCAATCGCATCGGCAAGCTGCTGAAAGAGCTCGCGGCGGGCTGATGCGGTATCGCGCCGCGTGAAAGGGGACGGGGAGGGGAGTATGGCGTCACCGAAGGAAATATGGGACAAGGCCTATGAAATCGCCAATCTGCTGAACAAGGTCAATGCGCTGACGGATGAAGTTGGCCGCCTTGCCGATGCTGTCACCATGCTGAATGAACGGGTGGTGCGCATGGAAGCCTCGCTGGACACCGCGCGCGCCGAAATCAGGCTGGAGGCCATCCGGGAAGCCCAGAATATCGTCAACAGCGTCCAGTCCGGCCTTTATTCCGAATTGATGAAAATCAGCCGCGATATAGGCGCGGACGCGAAGGCGCGGGATGATGGCCCGGCCAGACTGGAAAAGACTGGCGGTTCATCAGATTCCAAAGAAGAATAAATCAGAAATTCAACAGCTTGCCACCGGGACTTGAATCAGAATGACAAAGGACAAACCTCTCGCCGGACGCCTCGCCCTGATCACCGGCGCATCGCGCGGCATCGGCCGGGCCGCGGCCCTTGAGCTGGCCCGTAATGGCGCTCATGTCATCGCCGTGGCCCGCACCACCGGCGCGCTGGAGGAGCTTGACGACGCCATCAAGGACGAGACGGGGCAGAGCGCCACGCTCGTGCCCATGGACGTGACCGATGGCGAGGCCATAGACCGCCTGGGCGCGGCCATCTTCGAGCGCTGGAAGAAGCTCGACATCTTCTTCGCCAACGCCGGGATTCTGGGCACGCTTTCGCCGCTGGGCCATATCGATCCGGAAGCCTGGGACAAGGTCATGGCCGTCAACGTCACCGCCAACTGGCGCTTCATCCGCTCGCTCGATCCGCTGCTCAGGCAGTCGGACGCCGGGCGCGTGGTCTTCGTCTCGTCTGGCGTGGCCCGCTCCTGCAAGGCCTTCTGGGGCGGATACGCCGTCTCCAAGGCGGCCATCGAATGCCTGGCGCGCATCTACGCGGCGGAAAACGAAAAAACGCCGGTCAATGTCAGCATCATCAACCCCGGCCCCATCCGCACGGCCATGCGCGCGCAGGCCTTCCCCGGAGAAGACCCCGAAACCCTGCCTACGCCGCAAGACCTGGCCCGCGCCATGCTGCCGCTTTTCACCCCGGAGATGACGGACAACGGCTCCGCCTGGGATTTCAGGGACGGCCGGATCGTCAAGCGCGAAAAGTAGGGCAGGGGGCGCTCGGGTGCCCGGCCGGGAGACCGGCTCATCTACCGTTTCTTCCTTTTCCCCGCGTAGGGGTTGTCACCGGCCTTGACCTTCAGGCGGATGGGCGTGCCCCACACATTGAAGGTTTCGCGCAGGGAGTTGACCAGATAGCGCTTGTAGGCCTCCGGCAGATCATCGGCGCGCTGCGAGAACACCACGAAGGAGGGCGGGCGCGCGTTCGGCTGGGTGATGTAGCGCAGCTTGATGCGCCGTCCTCCGGGCGCGGGCGGCGGATGGCGCTCCGTGGCTTCGCGCAGCCACTGGTTCAGCCTGGCCGTCGGCAGGCGCTTGTTCCACACCTCGTAGAGGCCGAAGACCTCCGGCATGAGCTTGTCCACGTTCTGCCCGGTGAGCGCCGAGAGGGTGACCACCGGCGCGCCCGCGATCTGCGGCAGCAGGTCATCCACGGCCCGCTCCAGCTTCTTGCGGTAGCCCGTCTTGTCCTTCACGAGATCCCACTTGTTCAGGGCGATGACGATGGCCCGGCCCTCGCGCGCGATAAGATTGGCGATGACGAGATCCTGCTTCTCCAGCGGCTGCGTGGCGTCCAGCAGCAGCACCACCACCTCGGCGAATTTCGCCGCCCTGAGCCCGTCGGAGACGGACAGCTTCTCAAGCTTCTCCTTCACCCGCGCCTTCTTGCGCATCCCGGCGGTGTCCCACAGCTTCACCGCCCGGCCGTTCCATTGCCAGTTCACGCCGATGGCGTCGCGCGTGATGCCGGCCTCCGGGCCGGTCAGCAGGCGGTTTTCGCCCAGAAGGCGGTTGATCAGCGTCGATTTGCCCGCGTTCGGCCGCCCCATGATGGCCAGCCGCAGGGGGATGTCGCGCTTGTCCCCGCTCCGCGCCCCGGCGGGGTCTTCCGCCTTGGGCAGAATCTCCGCCAGCCGGTCATGAAGCTCGTCCAGCCCCTGCCCGTGAGCGGCGGAGAAGGCGATGGGATCGCCAAGGCCCAGCGACCAGGCTTCCAGAAAGCCCGCTTCGCCCGCCTTGCCCTCGGCCTTGTTGGCCAGCACGATCACCGGCTTGCCCTTGCGCCGCAGAAGGCGGGCGAAATGCGCGTCCTCCGGCGTCAGCCCGCTGCGCGCGTCCATCATGAACAGCACCACGTCCGCCTCGTCGATGGCCGCCTCCGACATCGCCGTCATGCGCGCCGCCAGCGAGCCCTCCTCGGCGTCCTCCAGCCCGGCGGTGTCCAGAACGCGGAACTTCAGGCCGGCCAGACGCGCCTCGCCCTCGCGCCTGTCGCGGGTCACGCCGGGGCGGTCGTCCACCAGCGCCAGGCGCTTGCCCACGAGGCGGTTGAAAAGCGTTGATTTGCCCACATTGGGCCGGCCGGCGATGGCCACGGCGGGAAGCATGAGATGTCCATTCCATGAAGAGATTGCACCAGCCGCCCATATATGGCCATTCCGCCCCGCCATGCAATGGGCGGCGCAACATGCAACGCGCACCAGCGGCCCGCCGGAAAAATCAGGCAATACCGGAAGAGACAGCCTTTCCCTGCCGGGCGCGCCTCATGCGCCGCTTTTCTCCCGCTCCACGGCGCGCCAGCCGATATCGGAGCGGCAAAAACCCTCCGGCCAGCGGATTTTCTCCGCCGCCGCGTAGGCGCGCCCTTGGGCGTCCGTGATGGTTTCGCCCAGGGCTGTGACGTTGAGCACCCGCCCGCCGGTGGCGATGAGCGCGCCGTCCTCGCGCCGCGCCGTGCCGGCGTGAAAGACCTTGACCAGCGGATCGGCCCCGGCCTCGCCCACGCCCTCGATCACCGATCCCTTGTCATAGGCGCCGGGATAGCCTTTGGCGGCCAGCACCACGGTGAGCGCGGCCATGTCCGACCATTCAACGCTTCCGCCCTTGAGATCGCCAAGGGCGGCGGCCTCCATCAGGTCAACCAGATCGGTTCGCAGGCGCATCATCAGCGGCTGGCACTCGGGATCGCCGAAGCGCACGTTGTATTCGATCAGCTCAGGCCCTTTTTCGGTGATCATCAGCCCGGCGTAGAGCACGCCGGTGAAGGGGCAGCCCATGTCCCGCATGGCGCGCATCGTGGGGTGGATGATCTCCTCCATGACGCGGGCGCGCATCTCTTGCGTCATCACGGGCGCGGGGGAATAGGCCCCCATGCCGCCGGTGTTGGGGCCTTCATCGCCATCGTATGCGCGCTTGTGATCCTGCGCCGTGGCCAGCGGCAGAGCCGTCTTTCCGTCGCAGATGGCGAAGAAGGAGGCCTCCTCGCCCACCAGCTTTTCCTCCAGCACAACCTTCGCCCCCGCCGCGCCGAACTGGCCGGCGAAGATGTCGCGGATGGCCGCCTGCGCCGCGGGCATGTCATCGGCGATGATGACGCCCTTGCCCGCCGCCAGCCCGTCGGCCTTGACGACGATGGGCGCGCCCTTCTTCTCCAGCCAGGCCAGGGCCTCCGGCGCGTTGCCGAAGGTGGCGTAATCCGCCGTGGGGATGCCGTATTGGCGGCAGATGTCCTTGGTGAAGCTCTTGGAGCCCTCCAGCCGCGCCGCCGCCTTGCGCGGGCCGAAGACGGATATGCCGGCTTCATTCAGATCATCGGCCAGCCCGGCCACCAGCGGCGCTTCCGGCCCGACGGCCACCAGTCTGACATCGTTCCGCTTGCAGAAACCGATGACGGCGGCATGATCGGAAATGTCCAGATCAACGCATTCGGCCTCCTCGCGGATACCGGCGTTTCCGGGCGCGGCGAAAAGCGTGCCCGTGCGCGGGCTTTGCGCCAGTTTCCAGGCCAGGGCGTGTTCGCGGCCGCCGGAGCCGGTGAGCAGGATGTTCATGGCGGATTGTTCCTCGAAGAAAGCGGGGTTATGGCCGGATGCTTTTATGATACACTCGCGCCCGATTCCGCAAGAGACGGCGAGGACGCATGACATCCGGCATCCGCATAGACCCCCAAACGGGGGAAATCCTCGAGGAAGCGCCCGCCGCCGAAGCCCGGCCGGTGGTCAATGTGGCGGAATATTCGGTTTCGGACATTTCGCGGGCCATCAAGCGCACCATGGAGGACACCTTCGGCTTCGTGCGGGTGCGCGGCGAGCTGGGGCGGGTGTCGCGCCCGGCCTCGGGGCATGTCTATCTCGATCTGAAGGACGACCGCGCCGTGCTGGCCGCCGTCATGTGGAAGGGCGTCGCGCAGCGCCAGAAGATGCAGCCCGAACAGGGCATGGAGGTGATCGCCACGGGCAGGATCACCACCTATCCGGGGCAGTCGAAATATCAGCTCGTCATCGAAAAGCTGGAGCCGGCCGGCCTTGGCGCGCTCATGGCGCTGCTCGAGGAGCGCAAAAGGAAGCTGGCGGCGGAAGGATTGTTCGACGAGGCGCGCAAGAAGCCGCTGCCCCATCTGCCAGGGGTCATCGGCGTGGTCACATCGCCCACAGGGGCGGTGATCCGCGACATTTTGCACAGGCTCTCGGAGCGCTTTCCGCGCCGCGTTATCGTCTGGCCGGTGCGCGTGCAGGGCGAAACCTGCGGGGCGGAGGTGGCGGCCAGCATCGCCGGCTTCAACGCGCTGGAG
>JALUFY010000108.1 GCA_027051995.1 Hyphomicrobiales bacterium | reverse complement strand
GTGATCGCCGGGCGCGATATCCAGCGTCACCGGCTGGCCGGAGGCCATGACGCCGCTCAATGAGGCGCGGGTGACATGCGAACCCATGGTATGAATCTCGCCGCGCAGATTGAAGATGCTCTCGCCGCGCCCGGCGATCACCTTGCGCAGGTTGAGGGTAATATCCAGCGGCTGGCCCGCGCCCCGGGACGGCCCTGCGCCGGAGGGCGAGGAGGCGAAAAAGCTGTTGATCAGGGGGCGGGCGTCGAATATGTCGCCGGCGGCGGCGATCTCCAGCCTGCCCTTCGTATTCTTCACGGCGACGGCCAGGCGGTTCAGGCTGTTCAGCTCCAGCCGCTTGAAGCTCGCCTCGCGCAGGCGGCCATCAGCATCCAGGGTCAAATCGCCGGTGATCTTCAGCCCCTTGCCATGAAGGTTCAGCTTGCGGATGGTTATTCTCTTTGGACTGGAGAAATCCGCCTCGAAGGCGGCGCGGGTGCCCTTGACAGGGGGACGGCTCCAGCTCAGGGGCGGAATGCCGAGATAGACCTTCGACAAGTCCACCTTCACCGAAGCCCTGGCGATGGCCCCGTCCTTCAGGCGCGCCTTGATGGTCACGGGCATGGGGCCGCGCACCCATTGCGGGCGGTCCAGGCCGAGCTTCTTGCGGTATTTGTCCGTCAGGGTGGCGGAAATGGACAGACTACTGCTTCCGCCGGGGCCGAACTTGCGCCGCCATTGCAGCCCGGCGGTGAGCCCCGCCGCCTTGACCTTGCCGCTGGCCGAAAGGGAGCCGCCGTCATAGACGAGATGCAAGGTTCCGCCGTCGGTATCGAAGCCCTTGATGACGCCGCGAATGACAGCGTTGGATACATCGGCGCTCGCCGTGATCCTGACATCGGAGGGCTTCATCCGGCGCGAGGCGGGAAAAGCAAAGGTCATGCGCACTTTCGCGTCCCCGTGCAACTGATCGGGATTGAAGCCCGCTTCCGTGAGGATGCGCAGGGGCTTCATGTCGAGCAGCGCCGAGAAATCCCGCGCCCGGCCCGAGGCCAGCACCTCCACCGTGGCCGGAGAGACCCTGGCGGCCAGATCGCGCATGCGCAGGACGCCCTTGTCCAGAAACAGCTTGCGGCCCGACGGCAGCCGGGTCTGCCCCTTGTTCAGAGTCAGGGTGAAATGATTGCCCGTCATGAGGGCGGAGCCCGCCGCGCCGGTGATCAGCGGCAGGCCCTCGTAGTAACGGAAGCTGGCGTTGCCGATATCGAAGCTCACGCGGGCCATCTTGTCGGGGATGGGAACATCGCGCCTGATGGCCGCCGTCATGACGGAAGCGGGAATGGCCAGCTGGAAGGTGCCGCGCGGGATGACTCCGCCAGTGATGTTCTCCCTGATCCACTTGCGCGCCCCGGGAGCGAGAACCGGCGGCCAGAGTTTCTTGACCAGCCGCGTCGTCAGATTGCTGGCGCGCCCGCCGAGATAGATGCCCACGCCATCCTTCTCGCCCATGAAGCGCCCGCGCATGCGGATGGCCGCGCCGCCAGCGCGGATCTGCATGTCCTCCACTTCCAGCTGGGCGGCGGCGAGGCGGGCGACGCCGGCGAATTTCAGGTGATCGATGATGAACTCGCCCTTGCGGCGCGGGCGGGCCAGATCGCCACGGGCGATCTCCAGGCCGATATGCAGGGCGCGGACGCGGCCATTGGCGTCCTGCAATGGGGCCACGCGGCCCTTGAGTTCCGTCGCGCCGCCATTTATGCGCACGGTGGAGGGCGCAATGATGAAATCTCCGCTGGCGGGCTCGTAATCGACGCGGATCAGCCCCTCCTGCACCTCGACGGGGCGGGCGATATAGCCGGGAAAGCCCACCTTTCCGTACGAGGCCGTCAATTCCGCCGAGGCCTTGAGGACTTTGCCCTCGGAAGAAAACTCCGCCTCCACATGACCCGACAGAGGCAGGTTCATCTGCGCCAGCTGCGAAAGGGCGAAGACATTGCGGGCGAATTCCGCCGGAATGACGTCGAAAACGCGCGCGGCGGCGGTGAACGTCCTGCTCTTGCGGCGGAAGGTGGCGGTGAGCTCCGTGCGCCAGGGGCGGCCGCCATTGGAGACGCCGGCGGAGATGAAGAGCGCGAAGCCATAGGGCACGCGGCGGAACACCAGATTGGCGCGCGGAGCGAACCACAGGATGTCGTTCAATTCGTCGTAAAAGGACACCGAGGCGCTGGAAATGTGGATGACATCGAGCGAGGAAAGCTTCGCGCCGCCATTTCCGGATGTGAAAATCTGCTGGTTGATGAAGTCAAGCACATCCCGGGATGTGAAAAGCGTCTCGCTCCCGCCCTGTCCGGCGCGAACTTCTCCCCCGGAAGAGCGCGGCTGCCTGCCCTGCTTGTCCGCGGAGGCGCTGGCGAAGCCCATCTCCAGCTTGCCTTGTATGGTGCGCCGCAGGATGAGGCGCGGGCCGATCAACTCGATCTCGCGCACCTTGATGTTTCCGGTGAGCAACTCCTTCGTCTTCAGGCCGAGGGAGGCGCGCGGGGCATGGGCGAGCATGCGCCCGTCCTTGTCGTCCAGGCGCACGTTCTCCAGCCGCAGGGCGGGTCTGCCCGTGGTCTTGTCGCGCTCGATGATGACGCCATCCATGCGCACGCGCACGCCGGCGTCCGCCAGCCGGGAGTTGATGGCGGCCTGAACGCGCGCGTTGAGGAAGGAAAGCGGCATGGGCCCCTGCGACAGCCGCCACCACAGGGCGGCCGCCAGAACGGCCATGCACAGGATGAGCGCTGTAAGGAGATACAGCGTGATCCTGCCAATTCGTCTTGTCACCACCGCCCCTTTTCGTTGAAACCTCGCATGCGCGCGCGCATCCCGCGCCGGGCATTCGCGCCTCACCCTAGCGCAAGCACTTGGGCCATTTTATGAATACCCCCGAAACGCCGGATCTTGCGTGCATTCCGGCAGGTGGAAATTACACGCACTTGCGGCATACTGTCCATGATTCGTTGGGCTATCTGGATACGTAACGGAAGGCCGGATCATTCCCGGTTTGCACTCAACAGGGGCGGCGGTTTTCATTCGCAGGAGGAACACCGAACATGAGCAGGACACCGGAAGAAGGCGAAAGGATTCCGGATTTCGCGCTGGAAACGGATACTCACGGCGTCATCCGGCCCGGGGACTTTCGCGGCAAAAAGCTGGTTCTCTATGTCTACCCCAAGGACAACACGAAGGGCTGCACGCAGGAAGCGGAGGACTTCAGCCGGTTGAAGGCCGCCTTTGACGAGGCGGACTCCGCCGTCGTGGGCGTTTCGCCCGATACGGTGCGCAAGCACGCCAATTTCCGCAAGAAACACGGCCTTGAGATCATTCTGGCCGCCGATCCGGAGCGCAAGGTGATCGAGGGCTGGGGGCTGTGGGTGGAAAAGATGTTCTACGGGCGCAAATACATGGGCGCGGAGCGCACGACCTTTCTTGTCGGCCGCGATGGCGTCATCGCCCGCGTCTGGCGCAACGTGAAGAAAATCGACGGCCACGCCGGAGAGGTGCTCGAGGCGGCGCGCGCCCTGCCCTGATCCGGCCCGTGGCCTGAATGCATCACGCAAATGAAAAACATTGCCTTTCCGGCCCGCGCAAGCCTATATTCGCCAAAGTGACAGGAGCGGGCGGCGTCATCAATTCACCGCATTTGGCGGCAAACTGGCGCGAAGGATTTTTTTCCGCAAGTTCACCAGGGGATCAGGGCTTCAAGGGGAAAGCTGCGCGCGGGGGACATGAGTCACAGGCCGTCCAACACATCCATCTTGCGCGAATACCGGCGGGCGCACCGGCCCTCGCTGTTCAAGCGCATGTTCCGCGAGCGCAATCTGTATCTGCGCAGCGACTTCGGCGTGCGCTTCATCTCCATCAAGCCGTGGATGCAGGTGACGGCCATTGTGGTCTTCGTGCTGTTTTCCTTCTGGGCCTCCTACGCTACCATGAGCGCCATCTTCAAGGACCGGATGCTGGCGGAGAAGGATCACGACATCATCAGCGAACAGCAAAGGCGCAAGAGCGACCTTGCCAGGGCCCAAGCGGATTATGCAGCCCGCGAAGCCGCCATGCGGGCGAAAATCCGCGAGCTTAAATCCAAACTCATGCTGGATCAGGACGCCTGGCTGGCGCGGGTGGAAGAGGTGCGCAGGGACTATGAAAAGCTGCTGAAGCGCCAGAAGCTGTTGAAAAAGTATCTGGACAAGACAGGACTCCTGCGCATGCCGGGCAGCGAAGGCGCGAAGTCTCTTGAACACGAGGACGGGCGCGGCGACCGCCTGACTGGAAATTTCATCACACGTTTCTCAAAGCCGTTCCATGTGGCCGCCGACGCCGAAAAGCCGCTGGCGCTACTCCGGGCGATGCATGACCAGGCCGCCAAAGAGCAATTGCGCCTGCTGGACATGGCGGCGGAGAAGGCGAGCAAGAAACTGGCCCGCATCCGCCGGATTTACAAAAAACTGGGGCTTGATCCGGCGCGCATGGCGGCCCGCGCCGAGCCGGACGCGGTTGGCGGGCCATTCATTCCGCTGATCGCCAAGGACGCCGATGGCAAGGCGGTCATCCGGCGGATGGACAGGATCGGCGTGCTGCTGGGTGAGTTTTCCACGCTGAAACAACAGGCCGCGCGGCTGCCCATGGCGCTGCCGATGAAGAACTTCCGGCGCATCTCCTCGCGCTTCGGATACCGCTCCGATCCCTTCCGCCACCGGCTGGCGCTGCATGCGGGGGTGGACTTCAAGACCGCCTATGGCGCGCCCATCCTCGCCACGGCCCCCGGCGTGGTGACGCGGGCGGGCTGGACGGGCTCCTACGGCAAGCTTGTGGAAATCCGGCATGACAACGGGCTGGTTACACGATATGCTCATCAGAGCCGGGTGCTCGTGCATGCCGGCCAGAAGGTGCGCCGGGGCCAGCAGATCGGCCGGCATGCACGAGCACCCGGCTCTGATGAGCATATCG